>CAXBKI010000270.1:0-4877 GCA_963975955.1 uncultured Devosia sp. | reverse complement strand
CGAGATCGGGCCCAGGCTGGATGACGCGGTGCGCGCCTGGCTCAAGAACGCGACGGCGCCGATTTAGGCCAGGCGCGGACTGATCCACGGGTCCAATGCCACCTCCCGAGCTGCCCTTCGGGGGGAGGCCAGTTGCGGGACCCGACCGGTGCGTCCACGGCCTGAGCCTCCCCTCACCGATCCGGCTGCGCCGGGCTAGAACCCGGTGGGATCGAAGGTCAGGGCCCAGCTGAGCAGCCAGTGCCCGTCATCGCCCATGGCCGCAACATCATCGACTTTCCAGCCGTCTGCTTCGCGCACCGTCGCTATGCTCAGCATGCGCAGCTGATCGAAATTGTGGTAGCTGACATTGACCACGGCATTGTCGCCGCTGACCATCGGCTCGCCGATATTCAGATCGAACAGCAGCGCGCTGACATCGGGCATGAAGGGATTGAACATCCTGGCGGCCACGAAGGGGGCGCCGGTGACGGCCGCCTGGTCCTCGAACACCTTGTTCTCGACAGCCTGGTCAAACAGCCCTTGCAGCCGGCTGGAATAATAGGTCTCCGGGGAACTGGCATGCGCGCCGGGCTGGTATTCGGCATAGATTGCACTCACCAGAGCCTTGGGATCGTCGAACTTGTCCGCCGCCATCGCCGGCGCGCCGATTGCCAGCAGCGCCAGCGCAATAATCACCCGATCCATCTGCATGCCCACTTTCCCTCATGATGCCCGGCGCCCATCGGCCTGACACGGTCGGCGGCTCATGGCGGAACTGCGGCGCCGCCATTACCATTTGGCAATCCAGGGACGTCTACTGCGCGGCGGCCGCTGCAAATATATCGGTCAGACGGTAGGGATATTCGCCCGCTTGGGAAGAAACGTCATCGATCTTCCAGCCCCCATCCTCACGCACCAGATCGTAGTTCAGGGTCGTTGGCTGGTCGAAATTGTCAAAGCTGACGGTCAGGCTGGCCCGATCGCCGGCAATGTCGGCAGCGCCGATGACCAGATTGGTGATCTCAAAATCCTGTCCATTGATGAACGGATCAAAACTGATGGCCCCCATTTCGCCTTCCGGCGTGATCTCGGCGTCGTGCTCATAAAGCGCCTGCAGCGCCTTTGAGCGGAACACGGCGTCATCCTCGGGAAAGCTGTCGTCCAGATAGGGCTGATAGAACGCCTCCAGCAACGCCTGGGGCGTCTGGTAGGGCTGGGCCGCGGCCAGACCAGTCAGGGCCAGAAAGAGGCCGGCTGCAAATGCAATCAGGCGCATGATCGTCTCCACAATAGTCGGCATCCGTCCTGGCCGCCCGCTCAAGGCGCACGGCCAGTATCAAAGCCTCAGTTGAACCACAGGGCGTAGTTGAAGAACGACTCGCCAAAGACCGCATTGGCCGCCGCAAAGCTCTCCGCATCGGCAACCGGACCATCGCGCAGGAATGGCAAGGCGCCCTCTCCCGTCATCAGCATGACCAGATCGCTGCGCTCGGCGGTTTCAAAATAGGCCTTGAGGTCCAGTCCCTGCTTGAAACGCCAATGCGGCACCAGCAATTCTCCGTCCAGGATCTGGTCGACCACATCAAGCGTCTCGCGCCAGGCGGCCACGGTCTCATCGGTGACCGGCATGTCCGGAAACAGGCTGGTCTGGCCCGGATTGGGCACCAGTTCCCGATTGTCATCGGTTTCGGCCATAATCAGCTCCCAGTTCCGCCGCGACAGCGCCGTGGCGTGCTTGAGCTGGTCCGGAATGCCCGCCAGCAGGGGCTTGTCGATAACCGGGAAATTGAGGGTGTGGATGGCCGCGACCAGATCGGCAATGGTGGCATCGGTTTCCGGATCCACCATCAGCATGCCGCCCTCGGCATATTCCTGCATCGGCAGACCGGCACGGGGAAACACCCGATGCAGATAGGCATTGTAGAAGGCCTCGAAATCATGGGCCAGCACCAGGTCCAGATGCGTCTTGACGATCTGGCTGTAGCCGGCAAACCAGATGGCGTCGGCCGCATCGAACCCGATCGTGGCGTCGGGCACGGCGCGCCCGGTCTTGGAGCGGGTCTTTTCATCCAGCGCTTCATCGCCCATCGGGGCGCCGAAAGAGCCGAACAACGGCGCTAGGAACGCCCCCAGCGTCTCCGCCTCATCGGTCTGGCCGTCGCCATTGAAATCGAGGCGGGCCTTGAAGGTATCGACCGGCACGACGAAATCGGCGCCATCCGCGCCACCGCATTCAAAGCTGGCCTGGGCGGCGGCGATATCGCTGCGGAAATCTTCCAGCACCGTGCGCAATGCCTGGTAGCTGAGCGGCTCGGGCGCCGGATTGACCGGCACCCCGGTATCCATCATCTCGATGCCCAGAAACAGGGCGGCCGCCGGCGTGCTCGGCGTGGTCGCTCCATAGCGGTAGAAATCCTGCGCCAGGCCCTCAAAGGCGCCCGCCAGGCCCAGCAGGCCCCAGCCGAAGCAGGCCTCGGGTTCTTCCGCATCCTTGCCCTCAGCCAGCGCCGCCTGACCGTCCTGCAGCGTTCCGGCGTAAAGATGGCTGGTCAGCAGCTCACCGGTCTGACTGGCCTGCGCGGTGACGGGCAGCAACAGCGCCGCCGCCCATAGAACTGAAAATCGCACCCTGTACTCCCTTTACTGCCCGACTCGCTCGAACCAGTCATCCTCGCTGATCACCTCGACACCAAGCTCTTCGGCCTTTTTCAGCTTCGAACCCGCACCGGGTCCCGCCACCAGAATGTCCGTTTGCGCCGAAATTGAGCCCGATACCTTCGCGCCATGCCGTTCCGCCATGGCCTTGGCCTCCGATCGCGTCATGCGTTCGAGCGAGCCGGTGAACACCACGGTCTTGCCCGCCACCTGGCTGTCGGCGGAAACCGTCACGACATAGTCGCGAGGGGTGACCTGGGCCAGCAGGTCATCGAGCGCCTGGATGTTGCGATCATTGGCGAAGAACGCCATCACCGAGGAGCGCACCGTGTCGCCAATGCCGTTGATCTGGGGAAAGACGGCATGCTTGTCGCCCTCGGCATGGGTGGCCGCGATCGCCGTCTCGCGGAAGCTGGCCATGGTGCCAAAAGTCCTGGCCAGCAGCGCCGCCGTGGTCTCCCCGACATGGCGAATGCCCAGCGCATAGATGAAGCGATCGAGCTCGGGTTCGCGCCGCGCCTCGATGGCGTCGAACAGTTTCTTGACCGACACCGGTCCAAAGCCTTCGACATCCTTGAGCTTTTTCATCGAGCGCTCGTCGCGCGCCTTGAGCGTAAAGATATCGGCCGGCCGGGCGATCCGCCCTTCCTCATAGAATTGGGTGACCTGGCGGTCGCCCAGCCCGTCGATATCCATGGCGTCGCGCGCCACGAAATGCTTGAGCTGCTCGATGGCCTGTGCCGGGCAGACCAGCTCGCCGGTGCAGCGCCGCTTGGAATCGATCTTGCCGGTCTTCTCGTTGACCTCGCGCACCGCCGGGGAACCGCAGACCGGGCAGACCTCGGGAAAGACGAAGGGAACCGCGTCGGCGGGCCGCTTGTCGAGCACCACATCGACGATCTGGGGAATGACATCCCCTGCCCGCTGCACGATCACCGTGTCACCGATGCGCAGATCCACGCCATTGCGGATCGGCTCGCCATCATTGCCCAGGCCCGCAATGTAGTCCTCATTGTGCAGCGTGGCATTTTCCACCACCACCCCGCCCACCGTCACCGGCGCCAGCCGCGCCACCGGGGTCAGCGCCCCGGTGCGGCCGACCTGAATGTCGATGCCGGTCAGGATGGTCGTGGCCTGCTCGGCCGGGAACTTGTGCGCAATGGCCCAGCGCGGCGCCCGGGCGACAAAGCCCCAGCGCTGCTGCAAATCGAGCCGGTCGAGCTTGTAGACCACCCCGTCGATATCGTAGCCCAGCGTGGCGCGCTGCGCCTCGATGGCGCGGTAATGGGCCAGCAGATCATCGGTGCTCTCGGTACGGATCATCAGCGGCGTGGTGACGAAGCCCCATTCCTTGAACTTTTGCCCCGCCTCGGCCTGCGTGGCCGCCGGCGGCTGGGCCCGCCCGGCTTCATCCTCGGAAATTCCCCAGGCATAGGCGAAGAAATTGAGATTCCGGCTTGCCGTGATCTCGGGATTCTTCTGCCGCAGCGACCCGGCGGCCGTGTTGCGCGGATTGACGTAATCCTGCCCGCCATATTTGGCCGACTGCTCCTTGAGCCGCTGGAATTCGGCGTGGGTCATGTAGACTTCGCCACGGATCTCGATCACCGCCGGCCAGCCGGACCCCTTGAGCTTGTGCGGGATGTCCTTGATGGTTTTCAGGTTCTCGGTGATGTCCTCGCCCACCGCGCCATCCCCGCGCGTCGCCCCACGCACAAAGACGCCATGCTCGTAGCGCAGCGAGGCGGAGAGGCCATCAATCTTGGGCTCAGCGGTGAAATAGAGCTTGAACTCGGGATCGCGCAGCAGGTCCTTCTGGAAGAAGCCCCTGGCCCGGCCAACGAAATCGGAAACATCGGCATCGTCGAACGCATTGCCCAGGCTGAGCATGGGAATGCCGTGGCGCACCTTGGCAAAGCCCTCGGCGGGCGCGGCTCCCACGGCGGCGGAGGGGCCATCGGCCAGCGCCAGGCCCGGAAAGCGCTGCTCGATCCCCTCGTTGCGGCGGCGCAGCGCATCATAGTCCGCGTCGGTGATCTCGGGCGCATCGTTCTGGTGATAGGCGATATCGGCCTGGGCAATGGCCGCGGCCAGCCGCGTGAGCTCGGCGCGGGCCTCCTCCTCGGTCAGGGTTTCAACAGGCTTGGTCGATAGTTCGGTCATCGATTTACTCACGCATTTGACGCACGGCAGCTACCCTCTCCCCTTGAGGGAGAGGGTGGATCGGCCGCAGGCCGAGA
>CAXBKI010000269.1:0-4904 GCA_963975955.1 uncultured Devosia sp. | reverse complement strand
CGCCAGGTCGGCGATATCGGCAGGATGGTCGACGAGTTTTCCGCCTTTGCGCGCATGCCCGAGGCGGCGCCGGAAGTATCGGATCTGTCGGACACGGTGCGGCAGGCAGTGTTTCTGGAGAGCGTGCGGCTGCCGGAAATTACCATCCACACCCATCTGCCGGACGAGCCGATCTACGCCTGGTGCGATAGCCGCCTGATTTCCCAGAGCCTGACCAACCTGATCAAGAACGCCGTCGAGGCGTTTGAGCAGGTGGACCGCGGCGATGGAGTACATCCGACAATCACGGTCGAGGGGCATATCGAAGGCAGCAATGCGCGCATTTCGGTATCGGACAACGGCAAGGGCTGGCCGAAGGACAATCGGCAACGCCTGCTTGAACCCTATATGACCACCCGGGAGAAAGGCACAGGACTTGGTCTGGCTATCGTAGCGAAAATTATCGAGCAGCATGGCGGCATCGTCGAACTGATCGACGCAGAGCCAGATCCCGCAGGGCGAGTGGGTGCCTGCGTTACATTCACATTGCCTTTGCAGGCGCCCATCAAGACATCAGCGGCAGAGGCGATGACAGAAGCTGTCTCGCCAGATGCCCAACAGGAGGAGCCGCTGATTTCAGCGGCGGTTCACAAATAATGGCACTTGATATTCTGATCATCGATGACGAAGACGATATCCGCGACCTGATCGCCGGCATTCTGGAGGATGAGGGGTTTGAAGCCCGCCAGGCTCACGATGCCGATAGCGGGCTCAACGAGATCGCGCGCCGGCGACCCAGCCTGGTGTTTCTCGATATCTGGATGCAGGGCTCGCGGCTGGATGGCCTGCAATTGCTCGATGTGCTGCAGAGCCAGCATCCCGACATGCCCGTGGTGATGATATCGGGCCATGGCAATGTGGAAACGGCGGTCTCGGCCATCCGGCGCGGCGCCTATGACTATATCGAAAAGCCGTTCAAGATTGACCGGTTGCTGCACATTACCCAGCGGGCAATGGAGGCGACGCGGCTGCGCAATGAGGTCGCCGAGCTCAGAGAGCGTTCCTCGAGCAAGAATGTGGACATCGTGGGCACCTCGGCGGCACTGCAGACCGTCAAGGGCATCATCGAGAAATCGGCGCCGACCAATTCACGCATTTTCATTTCCGGCCCGTCGGGGGCGGGCAAGGGCCTGGTCGCGCGGATGATCCATCAGCGCAGCCTGCGATCCGATTCGCCCTTCGTTGAGATCAATGCCTCGCTCTATGCACCGGAGGAAGTATCGGTCGTGCTGTTCGGGCGCGAAGTGCGCGAGAAGACCGGCATCCTCAAGGTGGAGGTCGGGGCACTGGAACGCGCCCATGGCGGCACGCTCTATCTGTCGGAGGTGACGACGCTGCCGGCGCAAACCCAGGCGGTGCTGTTGCGCACGCTGGTCGAAAACCGGTTCAACCGGGTGGGCGGCACCCAGGCTGTGCCGATCGACGTGCGGATCATTGCGTCGAGTTCGCAGAATGTTGCAGCGCAGGTCGATAACGGCGAATTCCGCTCCGATCTGTTCCACCGGCTGTCGATCGTGCCGCTGCCCCTGAGTTCGCTCAAGGAGCGGCGCGAGGACGTGCCGCCGCTGGTGCAGGTGTTCATCGAACAGGTCGCGCGGATGCACAATCTGCAACGGCTGACGGTAGGCTCGGATGCCATGGCCGTGCTGCAGGCGCAGGAATGGCCGGGCAATGCCCGGCAGCTGCGCAACTCGATCGAACGCCTGCTGATCCTGATGAAGGATCAGCAGCCCGAGGACGGGGTCATCACCGCGGCCATGCTGCCATCGGATATTGGTGAGGTGTTGCCGACGGTCGGCGATACGGACGCGTCAGCCCATCTGATGAGTCTGCCGCTGCGCGATGCCCGCGAAGTGTTCGAGCGGCAATATCTGCTGGCCCAGATCGAGCGATTTGGCGGCAATATTTCCAAGACCGCCGAATTCGTGGGCATGGAGCGCAGCGCGCTTCACCGCAAGATCAAGTCCCTGGGGTTGTAGCTGGAACGACAATCCTGATGCGCTGGCATGCACTTGGGGCGGGTAGGCACGAAATTGGATCTGTGCCATAGTCCTTGAGGTATGGTCACCGCACACCGGGCGGACTGGGCGGCAGTCCGCTATCGGCAGGCATGCAAGCACCACGACAACAGCGACAAGCAATGCCGCGAAAAAGAGGCCTAAATGGCGAACGAAAAGCAACAAAACCTGCAGGACTCCTTTCTCAACCACGTGCGCAAGCAAAAGGTACCGGTCACGATCTTCCTCGTGAATGGCGTCAAGCTGCAGGGAGTGATCACCTGGTTTGACAATTTCTGCCTGCTGTTGCGGCGCGACGCGCAGTCACAGCTGGTGTACAAGCATGCGATCTCCACGATCATGCCAGGCGCGCCGATCCAACTGTTCGATCCCGAGCAGAACCAAGATAGCGACTAACGAGTATTCATGAACGAATTCGACGACGACGACGAGGCCGTCCAAAAGGGCGGCCCAAAGGCGTTTATTGATCAGCGAGACCAGGCATTCCGGGTCGGCATTGTGGTGCCCGACACCAGGGGGCAAATGTCGCGTCACTCCATCGAGGCGCGACAGAGCGAGTTCGAGGGGCTGGCGGCGGCCATCGGCCTCGACATTGTCTTTTCCGAAGTGGTCAAGGTGCGCGAGATCAAGCCGGCCACCTATATTGGTGGCGGCCATACCGAGACGCTGGCAGCCCGGGTCAAGGATGACAAGATCGACCTGCTGCTGGTCGACGCCCAGCTCTCGGCGATTCAGCAGCGAAATCTGGAAACCGAGACCAAGGCCAAGGTGCTCGATCGCACCGGGCTGATTCTGGAGATCTTTGGTGACCGCGCCGCGACGCGCGAAGGCGTGCTGCAGGTGGAGCTGGCGCATCTGAACTATCAGAAGGGCCGGCTGGTACGTTCCTGGACCCACCTGGAACGCCAGCGCGGCAGCGGCGGCAGCGGCTTCATGGGTGGTCCGGGTGAAACCCAGATCGAAAGCGACCGGCGCCAGATCATGGACCGCATCGTGCTGCTCGAGGATCGGCTGGAGAAGGTCAAGAAGACCCGTTTGCAGCAGCGGGCCCAGCGCAGCGGAACGCCGATCGTCGCCCTGGTCGGCTATACCAATGCGGGCAAATCGAGCCTGTTCAACGCGCTGACCCGCTCAGACGTGTTTGCCAAGGACCTGCTGTTCGCCACGCTCGACACCACGGTGCGCAAGCTGGAACTGCCGCATGGCCGCGAGATCATGATCAGTGACACGGTTGGCTTTGTCGCCGATCTGCCCACCGATCTGGTAGCCGCTTTCCGCGCCACGCTCGAAGAAGTGCTCGACGCCGACGTCATCCTGCATGCGCGCGACATCGCCAATCCGGACCATCTGGCGCAGGCCCATGATGTCATCGGGGTGCTGGCGGACCTCGGCGTATCGGCCGAAAAGACGCCGGTCATCGAGGTGTGGAACAAGATAGACCTGCTGGGCGCCGGGCCGCTGGCACTGGAAGACGCGCTAACCAGCATTACGCCGGCCGGCAAGGTCGCCGCCGTGGTGCCGGTATCGGCGGTGACGGGGCAGGGACTGGATACGCTGCTGCTGGCCATCGAGACCGCACTGGGAGAGAAGAGCCGCACCTACCACGTGCACGTGCCCCATTCGGCGGGCGGAGACATTGGCTGGCTGCATTCGCACACCGAGGTCATTTCGCGCGACGAGCCGACGGAGCTGGGCACGGGCCTGGTGGTGCGGGTCGAGCCACGGCACAAGACGGCGTTTCTCGAGCGGTTCAACGGCCGGATCGACAGCTCGGACGCCTAGCCAATCCCCCAATGATCCGCAGACCTCGTGGTGAGTCGAACCACGAGGTCGTGTCCGCATCGTGCCACGACCTCGTCCTTCGACAGGCTCAGGATGAGGTCTACGGAAGCTCAGGATGAGGTCTGTGGACGCAGTTGCGCGCTGCGTCAGCCCTTGTCGCGGGTCCTTATCTCGTTCCAGTAACCGTCGAGGCGCTCGAGACCGGCCTCAGCCGGGGCAATACCATCCTCGCGGCAGCGGGCCTCGACATGATGGAAGCGCCGGGTGAATTTGAAATTGGCGTCGCGCAGGGCACCTTCGGCGTCCACACCGGCCTTGCGGGCGAGGTTGGCGACGGCAAAGAGCAGATCGCCGATCTCTTCGTGCACCGCGGCCTGGTCTCCATCCGCGCTGGCCTGGGCCACTTCGGCGAGTTCCTCCTCGACCTTGGCCTGCACGGCGGCGAAGTCGGGCCAGTCAAAACCCACCTTGGCCGCGCGCTTGGTCAGCTTTTCGGCGCGGGCCAGTGCAGGCAGGACATGGGGCACGTCATCGAGCAGGGACGGGGCGGTGTCTCCCTTGCGAGCGGCCTTGGCGGCGCGTTCCTCGACCTTGATGGCCTCCCAGCGCCCCTTGGCCATCTCCGCGTTCTGGGCCGCGTCTGCGCCAAAGACATGGGGATGGCGGCGGATCAGCTTCTGGGTAATGCCGAAGATGACGTCGCCGATGTCGAAGTGGCCGGCTTCGGTTGCCAGCTGCGCGTGGTAGATGGGCTGCAGCAGCAGATCGCCCAGTTCCTCGCGCAGATCGTCGAAATCCTCACGCTCAATGGCGTCGGAGACCTCATAGGCTTCTTCGATGGTGTAGTGACGAATGCTGGAGAAATCCTGCTCCAGATCCCAGGGGCAGCCGCCGTCGGGGTCGCGCAAGGCGGCCATGATCTCGATCAGGCGGGAAATATCGCGAGAGGGCTGCATGATGGGACTCGGCGCTGGGGAAGGGGTCGCTTCCAGCCTAGCAGGCTCGGCGGCACTGTGAGCCCCGAAGGCGCGGCTTTCCCACGAAAACGCGTGAAAGCCGATGAGG
>CAXBKI010000268.1:0-4911 GCA_963975955.1 uncultured Devosia sp. | reverse complement strand
CCACGGCGCGCGGCGATCTGGATGATCCCGCCCTCGACGTCGACCTTGCCGTTGGCGATGGCCGCATAGGGGCTCTCGACCTTGCGGGTCTCGGCCTGTTCCGCCTCGGCCTTCTTCCGGGCGGCACCGGCCTGCATGACGTTGAAGCCGACGACGCCGGCAATGAGCAGGACCAGGCCGATCCAGAGCCATTTGTTCTTGAGAAAGCGGGGCATGATTTCAGTCCTTGGGATCGGTCAGTGCGAGGCCAGGGTGGCGTCGGGATTGGGGGTTCGGCGTTGATCGTCGATGATCACACCGTCTTCGATATGGATGACCCGGTCGGCCCAGGCCTCAAGGCGCGGATCGTGGGTCACGCAGATGACAGCCGCGCCGTGCTCGGTGGCGGCGCGCCGCAACAGGCGGATCACCACCTGTCCGTTCTCACCGTCCAGCGCCGAGGTCGGCTCGTCCGCAAACAGGATCTGGGGGTCCTTGGCCAGGGCACGGGCGATGGCTACCCGCTGCTTTTCGCCGCCGGACAGGGCGGCCGGGCGGCGGTCTAGCAGCTTTTCGAGGCCCAGGATCTTGCCCGTTTCGGTAATCCGCTGCTGCTTTTCGGCTTTGGAGAGCTTGGACGTGTAAAGCCCGAAGCCGATATTCTGGCCGACCGTCATGTGGGGATAGATGGCGTAGTTCTGGAACACCATGGCGATGTTGCGCTCCTTGGGCTCGCGCTGGTTCACCACTTCGTCGGCGATGCGCAGCGTGCCGCCGGAAATGTCCTCCAGGCCCGCGATCATGCGCAGCGTGGTGGACTTGCCACAGCCAGAGGGACCGACGAAGACGACGAATTCGCCATCCTCGATGGTGAGGTCAATGCCGTGAACGGCGCGGGTATTGCCATAGGCCTTGACCAGGCCCTGAAGTTCGATCTTGGCCATCAGGCTTTTTCCTTCAATGCGTCGAAACGCTCTTGGAGCAGAAGCGCGGCGTCGGACTGACGGCGCAGCAGGTTTTGGTGTTTGTCGGCGAGTTCGGCCGCATGGGTCTTGTAGCCGGCAATTGCCGCCAGCAGCGGTTCGGGCGCCGGGCCGCCGAAGCGGGTGCGTACCGAAACGAAGTACTCGGGCGAGACCAGCTCGGCGAAAGTGGCCTCATCGAACGTGGACTTGCGTCCGGTGGCCTTTTCGAAGGCAGCCAGGAACGGGTCGTAGCCGTCACTTGCCAGATCCCCGTCCATGGCGACCACAGACCTGGCAACGGCGGCGGCGATCTCGTGGCCCTCGCGGAACGAGAGGCCTTCCCGCCGCACCAGGCTATCGGCCAGTTCGGTGATGGTGATGCAGGAGCGGCGGATATTGTGCGCAACCCGCGCCGGATCGATGCGAATTTGCGCGACCAGGGCAGCCAGCAGATCGAGCACGCGACAGGCGCTTTCGAAGGCGCCGTAGCCCATGGACTGGGTCTCGCCTTCACTGTCGTTCATATCGGTAAAGGGCGTATTGTGCATCACCGTCAGCATGGCGTGCGCCCGGCCCACCGTCTGGCTCGACAGGTGGCGCAGGTGCTCGATCGGCACCGGATTGCGCTTTTGCGGCATGATCGAGGAGATCTGTACCAGCGCATTGGGCACATAGATCTGCCCGACTTCAAAACTGGTCCAGACCTGAAAGTCCTGGATGGGACGGCCAAGGTGCAGGAACATCAGCTCGATGGCCGAATAGGTGGACGTTATGTAGTCAACCCCAGCGATGCAGGAGTATGAATTCTGCAGCGGCGCGGCAAAGCCAAGCAGCTCGGCGACCCGATGGCGGTCTGTGGGGAAACCAGTCGTGGTAATTGCCGCAGCGCCCATGGGCGAAAGATCGACAATTCGATACGCATCGAACAGACGTTCGATATCGCGGCCGACGAATTCGACAACGGCCGACAGGTAGTGACCGAAAGTAGTCGGCTGCGCCGGCTGGCCATGGGTATAGGCGACGATCAGCGTATCCTTTTCGCGCTCAGCGGCCTCGATGAGCGTCTTGTGCAGCGCCAGTGCCTTGCCAATGAGCACATTGAGCCGCCCGCGCAGGCCGAGCTTGAACAGGGTGTGGTCGATATCGTTACGCGAGCGCGCCGTATGCAGGCGTCCGCCCAGTTCGGGACCAACGCGCTTCTTCAGCTCTTTTTCGATGAGGAAGAAGAAGTCTTCCACCTCACCGGTATAGATGAGCTCGGACGGTACTATTTCGGCGTCGATGCTATCGAGCGCATGGGCGATGGCGCCGGCCTGAGCGGCATCGAGAATGCCGGTTTCGGCCAGCATAACCAGATGGGCGCGGTCAATGGCGCGGAAGCCCTCGACATGGTGGTCCTTGGCGCCGTCAAAGAGCGGCGCCAGAACGGTTTGCTTGTACACCGGATCGGGGAAGACCGAGGTATCGGACAGACGGGGATCGGTCATCAATTAGCCCTTCAAACCAGCCAGCATGACGCCGCGAACGATGAAACGCTGCAGGGCCAGGAAGACGATAAGCGTTGGAATGGTGCCGATAGCGGCGCCTGTCATGATCAGCTCCCACTGGATCGAGGATTCCGCGGAAAAGCTCGATATGCCTACGGGCAGCGTGTAGAGCTCCTTGGACGTGGTCACGATCAGCGGCCAGAAGAAAGCCGTCCAATTGCCCAGGAAAGTGAAGATGGCGAGCGCCGATATGGCAGGCACCACCATGGGCATGGCGATCTTCCACCAGATGGTGAATTCGTTGAGCCCGTCCACCCGCGCGGCTTCGAGGAAATCGTTCGGCACGCCTTCGAAGAACTGCTTCATCAGAAAGGTGCCGAATGCCGTCATCATGCCGGGGAACATGATACCCCAATAGGAATTGAGCCAACCGAGCTGGCTCGACATCAGGTACCACGGGATCACCAGCATTTCGGTGGGGATCATCAACGTCGACAGAATTGCCAGGAAGATGAAGTAGCGGCCGCGGAACTCGAACTTGGCCAGCGTGTAGCCCACCAGACTGTCGAAAAAGACATTGGACACGGTCACGGTAAGCGCGATGAAAGTGGAGTTGAAAAACCACTGCATGAAGCGGCCGTCGCCCAGCACCTTGATGTAGTTGTCCAATGTCGGCGCGGCAGGGATCAGCCGCAGATCATACACCTGCCCCGATGTCTTGAGCGAGGTCGAGAACATGAACAGGAGCGGGGTGATCATGATCAGCCCGCCGATCAGAAGCAGGGTCCAGATGATGATGCGCCCGGGGCGGATATCGCGGCGATTGGCCGGCAGCTCTTTGGTCGAGGCCATGGTCATTTCTTTTCCCTCAGCACATAGAGCTGGAGCAGCGAGACGATGAGCAGGATCGTGAACAGCACCACGGTCTGCGCTGCGGCATAGCCCATCTGATAGGATGAAAAGGCAGTCTGGTAGATCATGAGCACCATGGGCTTGGTCGAATTGAGCGGCCCGCCAGGATCATTGGTCGTCATGTTGTAGACCTGATCGAAGATGCGCAAAAAGCCGATCGATGAGAACACTACCAGGAACACTGTCGTGGGCTTGAGCAGCGGGATGGTGATCTTGCGCAGGATGGCCCAGCTACCAAGGCCGTCGATGCGCGCGGCCTCATAGAACGTACCGGGAATGGCGCGCAAGCCGGCCATGAAGATGATGATCTGGAAACCCAGTCCTGCCCAGATCGCAGGAACCAGAATGGAGAACAGTGCCTGGTCGACAGAGCGCAGGAATGGCTGCTGCGCAATGCCGATGGATGACAGAAAGCCGTTGATCACCCCGATCGGTACGGGCTGATAGAACCACCTCCAGACCCACCCCATGGCTGCCGCCGTGGTAAGAAAGGGCAGGAAATAGAGGGCGCGGATGAAGCTGTGCATGATGCGCACGCGATCGAGGTAATAGGCAATCACGAACGAGATCACCAGGCTCAGCGGCGTGCCGATGATGAGATACAGGAAGGTGTTCCGAAACACTTTCCAAAAGATCGGATCGGCAAACATCTTCTGGTAGTTCGCAAGACCGACGAACTGGGCGGGCCGCAGGAGGTCCCAGTTGGTCAGTGAAATCCAGAATGCCTGAAATGTCGGGTAAAACCGAATGCCGCCATAGAACATGATTGGCACGGCCAAAAAGGCCCAGGCCCAAATGACCCGTTTAGTACTGATATTCAGGCGGTCCCAGAAGCGAACCGGGCCTGTTTGTGGAAGTGCGTTCGCGGACGCCATGTTCGCTCCTGCGATATGTGCCAATTAGGCCCGGGCAAGCCAAAACATCACCGGCCGCCACGCCGGCCAAGCCGGCGCCCATCTCGCAAATTCAGGATGGGCCCCGGCCTGGCCGGGGTGACAGCCAGTGCTGTAACGAGGTTCGAGCTCCCTAGGAGCTCTCCCCCTTACTGACGACCCTGGTCGATGATCGCCTGCTCGGCCGCAGCGGCCTGGGCAAGCGAGTCTTCAATGGACTGCCCCTCGAGCAGCACGCGGTTGACCATATCGATGGAGGTCTGGCGTTGCGCAGCTTCATCGTAGAACTGAGTTGTGTAGGCGTATTCGAGTCCCTTGAGGAAGGGCCCGCGGATCGGATCGGCCAGGTTGGCCTCAGTCAGGGCCACGTCACGACGTGCCGGCAGCTCGCCAACCGTTTCCAGCCAGGTCTCCATCGCTTCAGGCGAAGAAATATACTGGAGGAATTTCTGGGCAGCCACGAGTTCTTCGCCGGTCGAGGTCGCGCCGATGCCATTGGCGAAATAGCTCGAATAATTCGAGCGCATGCCGTTGGCGTCAGCAGGCAGCTCAACCACGCCCCATTCAAACGGATTGTCAGCAAAAGCACCAAGACGGAACGTGCCGTCAATGGTCATCGCTGCAAGACCGGCACGGAAAGCAGCCTGACCTTCATCCATAAAGCCCACAAGGCCG
>CAXBKI010000267.1:0-4914 GCA_963975955.1 uncultured Devosia sp. | reverse complement strand
CACCTGGCCGGTTTCCGCCAGGCCACGGTCTACCGTATCCACCAGAGCATTGACGGACCCGGCCAGCGAATTGAGTTCGGCATCGGGGAAGTTGGCATCGACCCGCTTGGCAAAATCGCCGGCAATGGCCGCATCGACCACATTGCCGAAGGCGCGCTGCAAATCCTGCATCATGCTGGCACGCTCAGCCTGGCTGCGGATCACCTGGGCGGCTTCCGCTTCGGTCATCTGCGCCATTTTCTGGCCATTGGCACGGAACACTTCGACAGCGCGGGCCATGGCGCCCAGCTCGTCCGAACGATTGGTCGCCGGCACCTGGTCGACCGAGGCTGGGTCGTCGGCAATCTGGCTGGCGGTGCGCACCAGTCTGAGCAAGGGCCCGGTGATTGAAAGACGAATGAAAAAGTAGAGCGCCACCGTCAACACGGCGGTTACCGCCACGCCGGCCAGCGCCGAGGTGATGACGGTTTGGCGTTGCATCGCCAGGCTTTCGCTCATGTCCCAGGCAAAGGCAGATACGCCCACAATTGCGCTGTCCGGACCGAAATGGGCAGGCACTGCAATATAGGAAGTGGCGCCGTCCGAGAATTTCTCAACGGCGCCGCTCGCCAGTGCCTTGCTGGCGACATCACTCATAACGGCGTTGGTAGCGGCCTCCTGCGTGGTCGACACAATCTGTGCCCCATCAAGGCTAAAGCTCGCGCCCGCCGCAAACTGCTCACCCAGCGAGGTATCGAGCCCCGTATAGGCTGTCATCAGCGCGTCCACCTTGCCGAACCTTATGCCTCCCGCAAGCTGATCGGTGCTGGCCGCAGACAGCTTGGCGTTGGCGATCTCCAGCTCGGACAGCAACAGCGACCCATTCTGGCTGGCGCTGACAAAGCTGATCGCCGCTGATCCGGCAAACAGGGCAAGCAGCACAAGGCCGACGATTTTCTGGGTCAGTGTAAGTTTGATCATCATCGACCTCGAGCCGCAAAAGGAAGGGATTCAGGAATGCTCGATCAGAGCATCGAGACGTCGACACCGACCGTGATCGCACCGATAACCGCGCCCGTGGCCGGATCAGTGACCGGCACGGACACCTGGCTCTGGAATACCTGAGTGCTCTCGTCCTGTTCGATTTCGCCGAGATGGACCGCGCCAGCGCCGGCGCCGAAGCTGGCGGTGAACTTGTCTTCATCGCCCTGCCAGTAGTCGGAGGTCAAAGTGCTCTGGGCAACATTGAGGCCTTTGGCATCCATGGCGAAGATCTCGGTATATTTGCCGAGCGACGCTTCCTGGACGCCGGCCAGATATTGCGATGCGGCATTGGACAGCGTCGCATCAATCAGCGGGCGGCTGGTCGCCCCCACTTCGGCACGCCACTGCGTGTCCAGGGCATCGATCTCGGCCTGATCATACCCACCTGTCACCGCGTTCTGGGCATTGATCGCTGCAATCAGTACCGGGTCGCTGGCAAAGGCGGCGATGTCGCTCGTTGCGAGCGCCGTCAGAGGGGCGGTGAATTCGTCCTCGGCCTGAAGCGCCGCGCTCATCGACAGCAGGGATGCCAAAGTCAGAGCTGCCAGACCCGGACGCAATACAGAATAGAATGACATGAACTTGTTCTCCTCAACCGCCTGCAGTGGCGGCCCGGACACAAGCATCGGTTATGGTTGTAAACATTCCATAAATTAAAGCGCAGGGGAATTTAAGGACTCAGGCCGCACTTCTATGTCGTTGCGGCAGCTGCACTTTCTCGTTGAGTACGAAGATATCCACGATCTCGTCGAGCATCCGTGCTTCTGTCTCGGTCTGCTCGATCGCCGCATTGGTTTGTTCCACCAGCGCCGCATTGTGCTGGGTCATCTCGTCGAGGATACGCACCGATTCGCTGACTTCCTCGATTGAGGTCGCTTGATCGCGACTGGCGCGGGCAATGTCCTCGACCAGGACCGCGTTCTGGTCAACGGCCGCAAGCATCTCGGAAAGCCGGGCTGCCGCGCTGGACACCAGCGTGCTGCCCTCCTTGACCTCGCTTGCCGACTGTTCGACGAGCAGCTTGACATCGGCAGAGGCCGATGCGGCCGATTGCGCCAGCCGGCGGACCTCGACGGCGACCACGGCAAAGCCCTTGCCAGCGTCACCGGCCCGCGCCGCTTCCACCGACGCATTGAGGGCCAGTAGATTGGTTTGAAAGGCGATATCGTCGATCAGCCCGATGATGTTGGAGATCTTGCCCGAACTGGAGGTGATGCGCTCCATGGCTGCGCTCGCCTGCGTCATCACATTGCCGCTTGCCGATGCGCTGCTTGAAACCGCCAGCGCCTTTCCCGCCGCGTCCTGAGCCCGCCTGGAATTGTCCTCAACCGTCCCGGCCAGCTGTTCCATGGCCGCCGCAGTCTGCTCGATTGTTGCGGCCTGACGACAGGAGTTCCCCCGTCGCGACGCGGATCGAACCCGAGGCCTGTCGCAATTGCCCGACAATATCGGCAAATCGTGCAACCGTGCCATTGAGTGCCTGACGAAGATCTTCATATTCGGCGGTGAATTCGGTATCGATCCCGTGCCTCAGGTCACCTTGTGCGAGCGCCAGCAGCGCCGCTCCGACAGCCGATACGGCCTGCTTGCGCGCCGTCACATCGGTGGCAAACTGCACCACCTTGTAGGGCACCCCATCCACCCCCAGGATCGGCGTGAAGGTGCTTTGGATCCACACTTCCCGTCCATCGATGGTGCGCCGGCGATATTCGCCGCTCTTGAAGGAGCCGGCTGCCAGGTCAAGCCAGAACTGTCGATACGCAGCATCTGCAGGGTTGGCGTCAAACAGCAATGTGGCATTGGCCTGGCCGACGATCTGCTCCAGGCGATAGCCCAGCAGTGCCAGGAACTTGTCGTTGGCGGTGATGACCTCTCCGGTAAGGGTGAATTCGGCTACCAGCTGCGACATGGAGATGGCATTGAGCTGGCCGGTATGGTCGGCTGCAATCTCAAGATGCCGCCCGGTCTCGGCGCCCAGTTCGGCGGCGCGCTGCGAGTTGATGCGGAAGACCTCCACGGCGCGTGCCATGCTGCCGATCTCGTTGCTGTTGCCGATGAAAGGTACCGCGGCTTTGAAATCCCCATCGGCGATGGCGTTCATGGTGGCGGACAGCTGTGGAATTGGACGGGTCAGCGCCCGTGAGACCAGCAGCGCTACCACACCCATGACCAGGAGGGCTCCGCCGCCCACAATGGCCATCATCATCAGGCTCTGCCCGACGACGGCTTCGATGGGGCCCCGGTCCACGGCGACGAACAGTGCCCCGATGACCGTGCCATCCGCCATGGCAATGGGTTGGTACCGGGTGGCATAGCTCACGCCATTGATGCTTTCCGCGCCCACGACCGGGGTATTGGCCATCAGGGCATCGTAGAGGGCCGTGCCCGCAATGATCGGGCGGTCTACCAGACGCTCCCCGCCAGGCAGGAGCAGGCTTGTCGTGCCTACCGTAAAGTCCGGACTTACCTCGGCATTGAAGACATAGATGCTGGCGTCCTGCGCCGAGACGCCCGCCACCGTGTCGATGACCCCGTCATTGCGAAAGCGCGGCATCGATCGCATGGTCAGGCTCGCCACATTGCCCTGCTCGTCGGGGCCGACTTCCAGACTTGGCAGATTGACGCTGAGAATTTGTGCGGTGATCCGCGTTGCACTGTCCAGCGCAGTAGCGACATTGGCGTCGGTCGTGCCGGACAGGCTGACAAACAATCCCGCGACCACCACGGCAATGGCGATGGCAAGCGAGCAGACCATCATCGCCGCAATCGCCACAGTCAGCCGAATATTACCCATCCACGAGGTCATGTGCATCTCTCCGGCAACCAGTTGCGCAGGCGCTGGCCGTGCTTTCGCGTCAGAGACTGCAGATTGAACCTTAACGGAGCGTTGCCGCGACGTGCTTTTTTAAGCCAGGTCAAGGGGATGCATACTTTTTAGGCACGACCTGCGCGATCCGGGAATGCCACCGTAGCTGTCAGGTTCACGAGGAATTGGGCGCTCAAACGACGACACCCGCGGCCATGACCACCGCGGGTGTTCTGATCAGACTATTCTTGCCAGCCTAGTGGACGTGGCCACCATTGATCTGGCCTGCTTCGATTGCCAGATTGGCCAGCGCGCTGACGACCTCCTGAGCATAAGACTGCTCTTCAGGTGTCTTGGCTGTCTGCAGCTCTGCCTCGGCAACCTTGATCTGCTCGGCCAGTTCGGCATGGTCGAACTCGGCATAGGGTGCCGACTGCTCGGCCAGAATGGTCAGCCCCTCGGGCGACACATCGGCGAAGCCGCCTTTGACAAAGTAGATCTCGTCACGACCGTTGAGGCCATTGACGGTGATGAACCCGCGACGCAGCGTCGTCATGAACGGGGCATGATCGTGCATCACCGTAAAGTAGCCTTCCGTGCCGGGCACGGTGACCGACGTCACCACTTCCGATAGCAACAGGCGCTCGGGCGACACGATCTCGATCTTGAGGCCTTCAGCCATTATAGTGATCCCTTAGCGCAAGCTTGGGACCGCCGCATGCGGCGGTCACCGAACAATGGTCTAGGCTGCCTGGGCAGCCAGTTTCTGAGCCTTCTTGACGGCATCTTCGATGGTGCCGACCATGTAGAAAGCGCCTTCTGGCAGGTGATCATACTCGCCGGCCACCAGGCCCTTGAAGCCCTTGATGGTGTCTTCGAGCGAAACGAACACGCCAGGCGTGCCGGTGAACACTTCAGCCACGTCGAAAGGCTGGCTCATGAAGCGCTCGACCTTGCGGGCGCGCGCCACCACCAGCTTGTCTTCTTCGGACAGTTCGTCCATGCCCAGAATGGCGATGATGTCCTGCAGCGCCTTGTACTTCTGCAGCACTTCCTGAACGCGGCGGGCCACCTGATAGTGCTCG
>CAXBKI010000266.1:0-4920 GCA_963975955.1 uncultured Devosia sp. | reverse complement strand
TCCTGGTGTTTGCCGTCTGGCTCAACTGGCTACCCGCCAGCGGCTGGGGCAAGCCCGAGCGCTGGATCCTGCCCATCACTGCCTATGCCCTGATCCCGTTGGCCACCTACGCCCGCTACACCCGCTCGGCCATGCTCGACACGCTGAACCGGCCCTTCGTCACCGTGCTGCGCGCCAAGGGCCTCAGCGAGAACCGGATCGTCTTCCAGCACGTATTGCGCAACTCCGCTATTCCGCTGGTCACCGTATTCCTGCCCATGTTCATCGGCACCGCGACCGGTTCGATATTCGTCGAGGCGATGTTCCGGGTGCCTGGCCTGGGTGCCTATTTCGTCTCCCCGATCGAGAACCGCGACTATCCGCTCGAAATGGCCCTGATGTTGATGATCACCTTCATGTACTGCATCGCCTATCTGCTCAGCGACATCGTCTATGCCCTGATCAATCCGCGCATTCGCCTGGGGGGCAATTCATGACCGCCGAACCCCTCCCCGCAACCTCCGCCTATCGCCAGCGCAGTCCGCTCTGGTTCGCCTGGCAGCGCTTTTCCGGCAACAAGGCGGCCATCAGCGGTGGGGTGGTGCTGTCCATCCTGATCCTGATGGCGATCTTCGCCCCGCTGATCACCCCGGCGCCACCCGAAGCCCAGGATTTTCTGACCGAGGCGCTGGCCTTTCCCTCACCCGAGCACTGGTTCGGCGTCGATAGCCTGGGTCGCGATTTCTACACCCGCATCGTCTATGGCGCCCGCGTCTCGCTGACCATCGGCTTCACTGCCGCCCTGTTCAGCGTAATTATCGGCATCCCGCTGGGCGCCTTGGCGGGCTATTTCGGCGGTCGTACCGACTGGGTCATCATGCGCATCATCGAGCTGTTTTCGGTGGTGCCGCCCCTGCTGGCGGCCATGCTGTTGGGCGCCCTCACCCGCGGCGGCTATTTCACCATCGTGCTGATCGCCGCGCTGTTTGGCTGGGTGCAGGTGTGCCTGCTCGTCCGCGCCCAGATCAAGGCCTTCCGGGAGAAGGAATTCGTCAGCGCCGCCCGGGCTCTGGGTGCCTCGCCCTGGTACATCATCCGCCGCCACCTCATTCCCAATTCGATCTCCTCGATCATTGTCGGCTTCGTGCTGGCCATCCCCCTGGCGATGATGCTCGAGGCCAGCCTGAGTTTTCTGGGCATCGGCGTGCCGCCGCCCACCCCCACCTGGGGCCAGATGATCAATGAGGGCATCGATTTCATGTTCTTCTACTGGCATCTCGCCTTGTTCCCCACCGCCGCCCTGGCCATCACCGTGCTGGCCACCACCCTGTTTGGCGATGGTCTGCGCGATGCGCTCGATCCGACCCTGAAAGGCCGCTAAAGTGTCTGAAAATCTCGCCCGGCAATTCCTCCTGCGGGAGGATGTCGTCTTCCTCAATCACGGCTCTTTCGGCGCCTGCCCGCGCCCGGTCTTTGCAGCTTACCAGGGCTGGCAGCTCGAACTCGAGAGTCAGCCCGTCGAGTTTCTGGGCCGCGACCTGACCGAAAACATGCGCGTCCCCCGCATTGCCCTGGCCGCCGAGCTGGGCACCACTGCCGACAACATCGTGGGCCTCACCAATGCCACGCTGGGCCTCAACATCGTCGCCCAGTCGCTCGACCTCAAGCCCGGCGATCAGATCCTGACCACCGACCACGAATATTCCGCGCTCGAAAAGACCTGGGCCTATGTCGCCCGTCGCACCGGCGCCGAGATCGTCGTCGTCCCCATTCCGCTGCCGCTGACCTCGGAAGCCCAGTTCACCGACGCCGTGATCGCCGGCATGACCGAGCGCACCAAAGTGCTGTTCCTCAGCCACATCACCTCCCCCACCGCCCTGCTCTTCCCCATCGAGGCCGCCATCGCCGAAGCCCGCAGGCGCGGCATCTGGAGCGTGATCGATGGCGCCCACACGCCCGGCCACATCCCGCTGGCGCTCGACGCCCTGGGTGCCGATTTCTACGCCGGCAACTGCCACAAATGGCTGATGGCCCCCAAGGGCTCGGCCTTCCTGCATGCCCGCCCCGAGGTGCAGCACCTGATCAATCCGCTGGTCATCAGCCATGGCTGGACCGCCCACTCCAAGGAGCCCGGCGCCAGGGGCGCCTTCGGCAATTCCCCCTTCGTCGACGAACTCGAAATGCAGGGGACGCGCGATCCGTCCGCCTGGCTGACCGTCCCCGCCGCACTGGACTATCGCCATGCCAATGACTGGGCCGGCGTCCAGGCCCATTGCCAGGCGCTGGCCCAGGACACCGCCCGCCGCCTGGGCGAACTGACCGGCCTGCCCCCGCTCAGCAGCGCGAATTTTTCCGCGCCGCAAATGGTCGCCATGCCCATCCCGCCATGCGATGTCGATCAGCTCAAGCTCGATCTGATGGATCGCTACCATATCGAGATCCCGGTCTTTAGGTGGCAGGACACCTGCATCTGCCGCCTTTCGGTGCAGGGCTACAATTCCAGGCCGCAGATGGACATTCTGATCGAGGCCCTCACCGATCTGCTGCATCTGACGGCCCCTGCCGGGCGTCACGCCGCATCGCAAGGCTGACAAATCGGGCAAACTGTGGTGAGTGGGATTGTTGACTGCATCGCCCGGAGAATCAGGCGTCGTGAGAGCCCAGAGTGCCCTGAACTATCTTGAGCCGCTCGAGACCCGCACCCGGGGCGTGGCGGTTCTCGATGCGCTGGCCGACATGGTCGAACGCTCCGGCCTGCGGATCGGCGACCGCCTGCCGCCCGAAGTGTCGCTGGCCGCCACCCTGGGCGTCGGCCGCTCCACCATTCGCGAGGCGCTCAACCGCTGGGAAGGCCTGGGCATCATCCGCCGCCGCCGTGGCGACGGCACCTATCTGTCGGCCCGCGTGCAGACCTCGCGCGGCCTTGTGCCCACCATGGTCCGCCTCGAAGGCGAGGCCCTGCTCCGTCTGATGGAAATCCGCCGGACCCTCGAAAACGATGTGGTGCGCAAGGCCACCATCGCGGCCAGCCCGGCCCAGCGCCAGCAGATCAGCACGCTCTGCGATCTGCTGCTGATCGAGGTCGATGCCGGTCGCCCCTGGCGCAAGGCCGACCACGCCTTCCACGGCGCCATCTATGACGCCTCGGGCAATCCCATGTATGGCCAGATCCTGGCCAATCTCGACCGCGCCCTCGAACGCGGCGGCACCTCGCCCTTTGGCGCCGACAATTTCGGCCTGCGCTCGTTTCCCATCCACCGCGACCTTGCCGAAGCGGTGGTGGCCGGCGACGCCGACAGGGCCGTCGCCACCGTCAACGCCATGCTCGACATCGTCGAAGACGAAGTCCGCACCATTATCGGCGAAGGCAAATTGAGCTGATAACCCCCACCTGACCTCCCTCTGAAGGGGGAGGAACCGCCCCGTGGATTTGGCTCGATTGTGCTCCAGTTCCGATCTGTCCCTCCCCCTTCAGGGGGAGGCTAGGTGGGGGCTGCCACAACAGGCACAATCTTGTGACAGCCGGCTTCTGCCAACCTAGAGCCAGCCCTGCAGCTCCCGCCGTACCATGTCCTCGATCATGTCCATGCCGCCGGGACTGTCGTTCAGGCACTCGATATAGGCGAATTTCTCGCCTCCGGCATGCATGAAGGTTTCCTTGCCGCCAATGGCTATCTCTTCGAGCGTCTCGATGCAGTCGGCCGAAAAGGCCGGTGCCAGAATGGCCACTTTCTTGATCCCCTTGCCCGGCAGCGCTTCGAGCGTCTTGTCGGTATAGGGTTCCAGCCACTGGGTCGGGCCGAAGCGGGACTGGAACGTCACCATCAGCTTTTCCTTGGGCCAGCCGAGATATTCGCGGACCAGCCGCGTCGTCTTGTAGCACTGGCAATGATAGACATCGCCGCGCTCGAGATAGGTCACCGGCATGCCGTGATAGCTGGTGATCACCACATCGGGCTCGAAATCCAGCGCCGCCACGCCATCGCGGATCGAGTTGCCCAGGGTCTCGATATATTTGGGATCCTCGAAATAGGCCGGCATGGTGCGCACGGCGGGCTGCCGGCGCATGGTCCTGAGCACCTCGAAGGCCTTGTCGTTTGCCGTGGCCGTCGTGGTAGCCGAATTCTGCGGGTACAGCGGCACCAGCAGGATCTTGGTGCAGCCCGCCGCATGCATCTTTTCCAGCACGCTCTTGGTCGAGGGATTGCCATAGCGCATGGCAAAATCGACCATGACATTGTCATGACCCGCCATCCGCTCGGCCAACGCCGCCGTCTGCCGCTTGGTGATCACCAGCAGCGGACTGGCATCGTGTTCCTTGTCCCAGATCTGGGCATAGGCGTGCCCGCTCTTTTGCGGCCGCACCGACAGGATCACCAGGTTCAGCAACGGCCACCACAGCCAGCGCGGCGTCTCGATCACGCGCGTGTCGCTGAGAAATTCCTTGAGATAGCGCCGCACGCTCCAATAGTCGGTGGCGTCGGGCGTTCCCAGATTGAGCAGCAGGACGCCGATTTTCTGCGGCGGGACGGCGGGGTGGTTGGGCGGAAGGTGATCGGACATGGGCGCCAGTTTGCTGGGTTCTCGGCTGGCGCGCACCATAACGCCGCGGCGCCGCCGCGCAAGGCGGCGATGGGTCGCGCCAGTCGCTGTGATCCGGGGCGGTTCCCTAGATGCTCGCCAGCAGCGCCACCACGCCAAAGCCCAGCACCAGCACGGCTCCCAGCAATTCGAACCACCACATGATCCCGGCGGTCATCCGGTTATCGGCCCCGCCGATACGCCGCGCCATTCCCTTGGCCGTCACTGCCAGCGTGGCCAGCGCCGCAACGGTTATCGCCGTACCGACGCCCATCAGAAACACCGCGGCAATACCCGCCGGCAGCAGGCCCTGCGACAGGGCGAACAGAGCCGCGTCCTGAATATAGCCCGGCACGCCGT
>CAXBKI010000265.1:0-4961 GCA_963975955.1 uncultured Devosia sp. | reverse complement strand
GCCGGGTCCTGACGCGGAAAGTCGGCTTCGCCACTTTCCATCAGACGACCAAGCTCGCCAAAGACCGCAATCTGGTCCTGGCGGGCTTTTTTGTTGTCCAGCAAGGCGCGCAGGCTGGCCGTTATCTTCTCCGCATCGATCGATCCGGGCGCCTGCACGAGTTCGGCGACCGCCGCCCGGCCGACAATGATGTTGGGCAGGGAAACCAGCGGCCGGCCGAGCTTGTCGAACGCCCGCGCCTGATGGCTGTCCATCACATAGCTGACTACCATCGGCACGCGAGCCAGGGCCAGCTCCAGCGTCGCGGTACCGGCAACCGACAAGGCGGCAATGGCGCGCCCGTAGAGCGCGCTGCGTTCGGACCGCGCATCCACCACGCTGACCGGCACGGGCCAATCGGCGACCGTCGCTTCAATTCGATGTTTCAGCGCCGGCAAGGTTGGAATGACCACGCCATCAAGAGCGCCGTGGCCTGCCAGGGCGCCAACCACCGCGCGAAACAGTGGCAAGTGCCGCCTGAGCTCGCCTTCGCGGCTGCCCGGGAGCAGCATGAGCGGTCCCCTGTCAGGCCCCTCTTCATGCACCAGCGCCTCAGCCAGCGCCGGATGCCCGACATAGCTGGTGGGTGGAGCACCCAACTGCTGCATGGTCGCCGGCTCGAAAGGCAATACTGCCAGGACTTCGTCGAACAACGGCTTGAGCTTGGCCGCCCGTCCGGGCGCCCGCGCCCACACCGTCGGCGCGACGTAGAGAATAACTGTGCCCGAATAGCCCAGCGCCTTGAGCCGCCTGGCAACCAGCTTGGAGAAATCCTGCGCGTCCACCAGCACCACAATATCGGGCCGGCCGGCGCGGATTGCCCGCGCTGTCTGTTCCACCCGCCACAGCAGGGGCAGCCGACGCAGGACGTCGCTGATCCCCATCACGGCCAGGTCCGCCATGGGATAGAGCGGGGTAAGGCCCAGGGCCCTGAGTTCATCGCCGCCGACGCCCGTCAGTTCAAGCGGAACCCGCTGCCTGAGCCGGGCAACCAGATCCGCCGCAAGCCGATCCCCCGAGGGTTCGCCGGCCAGAATGAACAGCTTGAGAGCATTAGCCATGGTCTAGGCTCAACCCCACAACGGCCACGCCAAGCCGCTCGGCTGCCACGACCAGCTCGGCCCGCTGCAACACCAGGCTGCGCCCTGCCTCAACCGCGATGATGGCAATGCCGGCTGCCGCGCAGCGCTCGACGGTCTGCGGCCCGATGGCCGGCAGGTCGACAAAACCGGGCTGTTGTGGCTGCATCGCCTTGGCCAGCGCCAGCGGCGCGGTGCCGTCGCCCGTCAGGCCGCGCGCCCGCAGGGCGCCCACCCGGTCAATCAGCGCATCGGTTCCACCAATGTCTTCCACGGCGATGACCCGCCGGCCCGAGACGATCGCGGCCTGCCCGATATCGAGCGCCCCGATGGCCCGTGCGGTCTGCAGCGCAAACAGCGCCGCGCCGGCATCCGCGCAGGCGGGGCCGGCAATGGCACCCGCCGTCGCCAGCAGATCGGGCGACAATTCATGCACGCCGACAAGATCGGCACCGGTCATCTTCTTGAGCACCTTGCCCAGCGCCGCCAATGCTGCATCGCCCACCGGCGTCTCGTCCATGCCTTCGGCGCGGGGCGCATTGCCGTTGGCGAAGCGGATCAGCCCCGCTCTGGCGCTGTCAGACAGGTGAATGCCGCCGGCCATGGCGATATGGGTGGTACGAAAGACCTTGAGCGACCAGATGATGCCTAGTGGATTGTTGAGATCGACGGGGATCATCTTGACCCCCGCAATCGCCTCGCGTGGCGCCAGGGTCAGAATCTGCAGCTTGTAACCGGCCGCCTGCGCCGCCGCCACGACATGCGGGACGAGCGCACCCGTCCCGGCAAACAGCGAAAGCCGCCCCGCTGCCCTGGCCATCACTCAGTGGCGTGGCCGTTGCGCGGCATCAGAATGGGACGATCAGCAGCCGCCATGATGAACGCGACAACTTCCTGCACCAGGGGATCGTCCTTGAACAGTTCCGCCGCATCCTCGACCCGCTCGCGAAGAATACCTTCGCTGGCAAAGATCAGCCGGTAGGCAGCGCGCAGGCGATGAATTTTCTCACGGTCGAACTTGTGACGCTTGAGGCCGATCAGGTTCAGCCCGGTCAGCGATGCCCGATTACCCACAGCCATGCCATAGGGAATGATGTCGCCATCAACCATGGACTGGGCGCCAACAAAGGCATAGGCGCCGATGCGGGTGAACTGGTGGATCACGCAGGTGCCGCCAAAGGTGACGTTGTCGCCAATGTGGCAGTGGCCAGCGATGCCGACATAATTGGCCATGATGACATTGTTGCCCAGGATCGCATCGTGCGCGACATGGGCGCAGGCCATGATCAGGCAATCATTGCCGATCCTGGTCACCATGCCGCCAACCTCGGTGCCCGGATTGATCGTCACCGACTCGCGGATGTCACAGCGCTCGCCGATTTCAACGCGCGAGGCCTCGCCGTGATATTTGCGATCCTGCGGCTGATGGCCGATGGAGGCAAACGGAAAGATGCGCGTGCCGGCACCGACCACGGTATGGCCATCCAGCGACACATGCGAGATGAGTTCGACATTGTCGTGCAGCACGACATTGTCCCCGACAATGCAGTAGGGCCCGATCTTGACGCCCTTCCCCAGCTGGGCCCCGGCCCCCACTATCGCTGTGGGGTGGACGAGATCAGAGCTCACGAAGTCGCCTCGACAATCATCGCCGTGATCTCGGCTTCGGCAATAACCTTTCCTTCAACGATAGCCTCGGCCTTGTAGCGCCCGACATTGCGGCGGCGCTGGATCTTGGCGATGTGAAACTCGATGACATCCCCAGGGCCGGCCGGCTTGCGGAACTTGGCCTTGTCGACACCCAGCATCAGCACGATGTTCTTCTTGCCGCCATTGGAGTCGTGCTTGATCACGATCGCGCCGGCAGTCTGCGCCATGCCCTCGATGATTAGAACGCCCGGAAAAATCGGGTTCTCCGGAAAATGGCCCTGGAAAATCGGCTCGTTGAACGTGACGTTCTTAACCCCAACAGCAGACTCGTCGCCATTGATCCGGATGATCTTGTCGATCATCAGGAACGGGTAGCGGTGCGGCAGGCTCGTGAGTATCTCGGCAATACTCATCGCAGTGAGCTCGGTGCTCTCAGTCATCCCCGCTTTACCCCTTTAGAAAGTTTACGCATGGTGGCGAGTTCTCGCCAAAAATCACCAATGTCCTGGGCGGGCGCCCCAGCAAGCTTTGAGCCCTCGGGCCAGTCCTTGGTAACTGCCGCGCGACCATGCACGACCGAACCCGAACCGATCGTCAGATGGCCAGAGGTGCCAACCCCGCCGCCCATCAGCACGCTATCGCCGACAATGGTCGAGCCCGCCAACCCGCTCATCGCCGCAATAATGCAATTGCGACCGATCCGGCAGTTGTGGCCGATTTGCACGAGGTTGTCGATCTTGGTGCCCTCGCCGATCATCGTATCGCCCAGGGCGCCACGATCGACGGTCGAATTGGCGCCGATTTCCACCTTGTTCTGGATCAGCACCCGCCCCAATTGTGGCAGCTTGCGGTTGGCCAGCCCGAAATCGAGCCAGCCAAATCCCTCAGTGCCGATACGCACGCCCGAATGGATGACGACTTCATTGCCGATATGGGCGCAGTCGATCGTGCAGTTGGCCGCAATGACTGTGTTGCGGCCAATGGTGACACCGGCTCCAATCACGGTATTGGCGCCGATAACCGAACCGCGACCGACCTCCACGCCCTGACCAAGCACCACATTGGGGCCCATGACCACATCGGCTTCGAGCAATGGCTCGCCCAGATCATCGCGCCCGCCGGCAATCACGCCGCGCGTGCTGGACGGGTAGAAGTAGTCGAGGAACTCGGCGAACAGATGATGCGGCTTGTCGCTGACCAGGGCCAGCACGCCCTCTGGAACGTGCTCGACGAGCTTGGGCAGCACGATGGCCAGCCCCGCTCCCGTCGCCTTGAGATCCTCGATGTAATTGGCATGTGCCGCCAGAACCAGATCGCCGGGCCCGGCCGAGACCAGGTCGGAAACGCCCTCAATGGTGAAATCGGGGTCGGCAAGACCGGCGAGCAGATCTTCGCGCTCAAGCGCGGCCAACACGGTGCCGATCTTCGTAGGACCAGAAAAACGATGAAAACGAATGTCGACCATGATGTCACTTAAATACATTGAGCCGCGGCGCTACCGCCCCGCGGCTCAAAGAACTCTGTTTTAGGCCATTGCGGCTAGAGCAGTGTCTGCAGCGAAAGCTGGAAGATCTGCGTGCGATCCGAGCTTGCCTTGTTCAGCACGTGAGCGAAGTCGCCACGCAATGGACCAAACGGGCTGTCCCAGATCAGCGAGGCGCCAACCGACGTCCGCCACGGCGCATCCTGGCTGCCAGGATCGACATTGGAAGCAGCTGCTGCGCCGGTCCCGATGCGAGGCAGACCATCAACCCAGGCCGCATCGGCCCAGATCGCGCCGCTCAGGCCATAGCTCTCCGGCAAGGCAGGGATCGGGAACATGACTTCAGCCGACAGACCAGCATACATGGTGGCACCAAGATACTCGCCGCTCTGCAGGCGCGGTCCCAGACCACGGCTTTCAAAACCACGGATCAGCTGCGCACCAGGGTTGAAGGCTTCAACAGCGTGGACGCCATTGCCGCTCAGATCGTTGATCACGCCGGCCTGACCCTTCAGGCTCGCCACGATACCGCTATCCTCCATCACGGGGATGAAATAGCGACCACGTGCTTCCGACTTGATCAGGTTGTGATCCCAGCCAATGTACTGCTGAGAGAACGTTGCGTAGAGCCCGGTCGTCGGCTTCTTGACGTCATCCAGACCGTTCCAGGTCAGCGAGTAGCCAACGAAAGCCTTGTAGAAACCCTGGCC
>CAXBKI010000264.1:0-4973 GCA_963975955.1 uncultured Devosia sp. | reverse complement strand
CACGGTGCCGCCGGGTCCGGTCTCATCCATAAGGGGTCTCATCTGATAGCAGGCGCGTGACGGGAGGCCCGCGATCCGGCACGAAGATGCGCCGGACCGCAGATCGGATCTGCTCGGTTTTGACTACTTGCCGGTTTCCGTGCGGGTGGCGCAGTCGATGCCGATCGTGGAGGGATCTTTTGCGGCCTCGCCACGATCCACCGCGTCACAGGCTTCAAGAATCACCACGGGCATGGCCAGGGCACGGGCCTCCGGTCCATAGGATGGTGCGAACACCGCCCCGAAGTTTTCGGCATAGGCCTTGAGGGCAGGCGCATTCATCACCTTTTCGGCCCAGATCTTGTCGAGCGTGGCCAGCACTTCGGCGGGCGCATCGGCGGGCACGAAAATGCCGAAATAGTCAGGGGCCAGGGCCATCTCGGGCAGCCAGTCGGTGATGGGCGGAATGGGATCCACGCCCTCGAGCATCAGCGGCTTGTCCGACAGCACGGCGAGCGCCCGCAGGCGACCACCGCGGATCAGTTCGGTCTGTTCCACGGCCAGCTGCGTGGTGGCCATGGCTTCGCCCGAGGCGGTGGCAATAGCAGCCGGGCCGCCGCCATCATAGGTGATCATGTTGTAGTCAAAGCCGGCCTCGGCGCTGAGCGCGGCAATGGCCGTGCCACCCGACGAGGTGATGCCGGCCGTGGCGATGGTGACATTGTTGCCATCGGCCTTGAGGGCCTCGAGCAGCTCACCGAAATCGGCAAATTTGCTGTCGGCGGGGACGCTGACGACCGGCACATTGGCGACCGACAGATAGATATGCCAGTCGTCGATGCTGGTATCTTCAAGCAGGCCCGACACCGCATAGGTGGCGTTGTTGGCGATGGCGTTGGCGGTCCAGGTGTAGCCGTCATGCGGGGCGTTGAGCACTTCCTGGGTGCCGATGGCACCCGAGGCACCCGGCTGATTGACGACGACGACGTCGACGCCCAGCGCTTCGGCCAGAATCGGCGCGGTGACGCGGGTCACCTGGTCGGTGGAGCCGCCGGCGCCCCAGGGCACGATCAGATTGATCGGGCGCTCAGGCTTCCAGTCCTGAGCAAATGTCATAGTGGTACCCAGCAGTACCGTCGCGGCACTGCAGGTCAGCAAAAATCGCCAGCTGCGAGTCATGTTGATCCTCCCTCAAAAATGGTCAGGGCCGGCTGTTGCCGTTGCCCCCTAGCCTAGACTGGTGCGCGGAAGTTCGTCCTGTCAACTACCAAGTAACCATTTGGTGATTTTTGTGACGCCCGGCAGCCGACGATATTTCGGTTGCCCGACATCGTGTTGCGGGCAACACTGGGCCGGTGCGCCGGGCTTGGCTGCACCTTGCGGTGATCAGTAGACGGGGCAGATAATGGAACTTGAAGCGGCATTGGTCATGGCGCTCGCGCTGGCCGCGGGGGCAATCGTCAAGGGCGCCACGGGCATGGGATTGCCGCTGGTCGCCCTGCCGGTGCTGACCGCCGCCTTCGGCCTGCAACACGCGGTGGGCTTGATGACCATCCCGCTGATCGTCACCAATGCCTGGCAGGTCTGGCGCTTTCGGGCCGAAGCCGGATCACCCCGCATGGCCTTCATGCCGGGATTTCTGGTTGGCGGCGCGGTGGGCATAGGGCTGGGTACCTGGGCGCTGACCAACCTGCCCGAGCGCCTGCTGGTACTGGTGCTCGGCATCATCCTTCTGGCCTATGTCGCGCTGCGGCTGGCAACGCCGCATTGGGCGCTGGGCAGCGCCATGGCCCGGCGATTTGGACCTCTGGCCGGACTGGGCGGCGGCACGCTGCAGGGAGCGACGGGGATTTCGGCCCCCATCGGCGTGACCTTCATCCACGCCATGGGACTTGATCGTGCCGCCCATGTATTTGCCGTCTCCACCATGTTCTTGCTGTTCGCGGTGGTGCAGCTGCCCGCCCTCTGGGCCGCCGGCGTCATGCAGCCGCTCTGGCTGCTGCAGGGGCTGCTGGCGCTGGTGCCCATCCTCATCTTCATGCCCATCGGGCAATGGGCCAGCGGCAAGCTCAGCAGGCAGGCCTTCGACCGGATGATCCTGATCTTCCTGGGGGTAATCGGGCTCAAGATGGTGCTGGGGCTCTAGGACCTCAGCCGACGCCATGGCGTCGATACACGCTTGACGGCAGTGGACCGGCCCGTATACGTAAGTAACCAAACAGTTACACGCAGATGGCGTTGGGAGGAAATTTGCAATGGCGGATAAGCGGCTTGGCCTGATCATGCACGGGGTGACCGGGCGCATGGGCTACAACCAGCATCTGGTGCGCTCGATTCTGGCGATCCGGGACCAGGGCGGCATCATGCTGGCCAATGGCGACCGGCTCGTGGTGGACCCGATCATCGTTGGCCGCGACGCCGACAAGATCGAGCGGCTGGCCAAAAAGCACGACATCAAGCGCTGGAGCAGCGATCTCGATGCCGCGCTGGCCAATCCCGAGGACACGGTGTTCTTTGACGCCGGCACCACGCTGATGCGCGCCAGCCTGATCGAAAAGGCCCTGGCCGCCGGCAAGCATGTCTATTGCGAAAAGCCGACCTCGGATTCCCTCGACATTGCGGTCAACCTGGCCAAGACGGCCCGCGCCTCGGGCCTCAAGCACGGCGTGGTGCAGGACAAGCTGTTCCTGCCCGGGCTGATGAAGCTCAAAATGCTGCGCGACAGCGGCTTTTTCGGCGATATCCTGTCGGTGCGCGGCGAGTTCGGCTATTGGGTGTTCGAAGGCGACTGGCAGCCGAGCCAGCGCCCGAGCTGGAACTATCGCAAGGCCGATGGCGGCGGCATCATCCTGGATATGCTGTGCCACTGGCGCTATGTGCTCGACAATCTGTTCGGCGAGGTCCAGGCGGTCTCCTGCCTGGGCGCCACGCACATCCCCGAGCGTGTCGACGAGAAGGGCAACCGCTTCAAGGCCGATACCGACGACGCAGCCTATGCCACCTTCGAGCTCGAAGGTGGCGTGATCGCCCAGATCAATTCGAGCTGGACCACCCGCGTGCGCCGCGACGACCTGGTCACCTTCCATGTCGATGGTACGCATGGCTCGGCGGTAGCGGGCCTGCACAAATGCTGGAGCCAGCATCGCGTCAACACGCCCAAGCCGGTGTGGAACCCCGACCAGCCACAGACCATGAACTTTTTCGAGGACTGGGAAGAAGTGCCGGACAACTGGCCGGCGCAGAATGGCTTCAAGGCGCAGTGGGAAATGTTCCTGCGCCACGTCGCCGAAGATGCACCCTGGGAATATGGCCTGGAAGCCGGTGCCAAGGGCGTGCAGCTGGCCGAGCTGGGCCTCAAGAGCTGGGCCGAACGGCGCTGGCTGGATGTGCCGAAGCTGGATTTCTGATGAACTGTTGACGGGGAAGCCCCCCCCCCCCCCCCCCCCCCCCCCCCCGCCCCCCCCCCCCCCCCCCCCCGTCTCGCGCCGACGCGCGATCCACCCTCTCCCGCGAGGGGAGAGGGGGCACCGAGCCAACCCCGCTCTCGAAGCTGCCCTTCTCCCCTTGCGGGAGAAGGTGCCCGAAGGGCGGATGAGGGGTATTCATGCCAAGCATCAACCTACCCAATCCAGACCGGTCCATCACCGGCTACACGCTGACCGGCGAGCCGATCCCCTTTGTCCAGCACAAGGCGAGCGACTTTAACCGCATCGCCTATGCCGCGGCCCATGTGGTGGCCGATCCCCTGGCCAATAACGATCCCTGGCTGACCCCGGCGATCGACTGGGACACTACGCTCAAATTCCGCCACCGCCTGTGGGATCTCGGCCTTGGCGTTGCCGAAGCCATGGATACCGCCCAGCGCGGCATGGGGCTGAGCTGGACCGAGGCGCAGGAACTGATCCGCCGCGCCCAGGCCGAGGCGCGCACGCGCGATGACAGCCTGATCGCCTATGGCGCCGGCACCGACCATCTGGCGCCCGGCCCCGATGTCAGCATCGACCAGATCATCAAGGCGTATGAAGAGCAGGTCGGGTTCGTCGAGGCCGAGGGCGGTCGCGTCATTCTGATGGCCAGCCGCGCCCTGGCGGCAGCGGCCACCTCCCCCGACGACTATGCCCGCGTCTACGGCCATATTCTGGGCCAGGTGCGGCAGCCCGTCGTCATGCATTGGCTAGGCGAGATGTTCGATCCGGCTCTGCAGGGCTATTGGGGCAATATCGACCACGACAAGGCGATGGATGTCTGCCTGGACGTAATCGCCGCCAATGCCGACAAGGTCGATGGCATCAAGATTTCCCTGCTCTCGGCGGAAAAGGAGATCGCCATGCGGCGGCGCCTGTCCGCCTCGGTCAAGATGTATACGGGCGACGATTTCAACTATGCCGAGCTGATCGCCGGTGACGCGCAGGGTTATTCCCATGCGCTGCTGGGCATATTCGATGCCATCGCGCCGGCCGCTTCGGCAGGTCTGGCCGCGCTGGGCAAGGGTGAAACACAGGAATTCTTCGACCTGCTCGAGCCCACGGTAGCGCTGAGCCGGCATATTTTTGCCGCTCCGACGCGCTTCTACAAGACTGGCGTGGTGTTCCTGGCCTATCTCAATGGTCTGCAGGACCATTTCCAGATGATCGGCGGCCAGCAGTCGACGCGCTCGCTGCAGCATTTGAGCGAGCTGTTCCGCCTGGCCGACAAGGCCCGCGTGCTGGGTGACCCCGATCTGGCCGTCAAGCGCATGCAGGCCGTCCTCAATGTGAACGGGGTGCCGGCATGAGCGAACGCGCGATTTCGCTGAACCTTGCCACTACACGCGAAGTCTGGGGCTTTGCCGAGGCGGTCGATGGGTGCCTCAGGGCCGGTATCACGGCCATTTCGCCCTGGCGCGACCAGATAGCGGCCATTGGCCTGGACGAGGCCGCGCGCATCGTGCGCGAAAACCGGATCCAGGTGACCGGGGTGTGCCGGGGCGGCATGTTCCCGGCCGAAACGGCCGC
>CAXBKI010000263.1:0-4976 GCA_963975955.1 uncultured Devosia sp. | reverse complement strand
GGCATGAAGATCGAGATCGAAGTCACGGCGCGGATTGGGGCGGCCACGAGCTGAACCATGGACATCGTGCTCGATACAGCTCCTGTCGAGGCCGACCGCACGGTCATCGTCGATGGTCTGCTCGAATTCAATGCCGCTGCCTCGGGCCGTCCGCGCACGGCCAAGAAGGATTTGGCCGTCCTGCTGCAAGATGATGCCGGTGCGACGCTTGGCGGGCTCTGGGGCGAGATCTATTCGGACTGGCTGTTCATCGAGCTGCTTTATGTGCCGCAGGGACTGCGGGGGCAGAATCTGGGCAGCCGGCTGATGGCGCATGCCGAGGCCCATGCCCGGGCGCAGAACCTTACGGGCATCTGGCTCGATACCTATTCCTTCCAGGCCCGCCCGTTCTACGAAAAGCTCGGCTTCACCGTGGTCGGAGAAATCCCCGACATGCCGCCAGGCGGCGCGCGTTATTTTCTGAGCAAACCGCTCCGGTCCGCGCTCTGAGCTGCTCGCTGCCGGCGGATGCCGGCATGAGTGCGGGTTGCATGGGGTGGCTTGCTTCGGGCCGGCAAAAGACGCTATGAGCGTGGCAATAGGCGTAACCACCAGTACGGCAAGGACCCATCATGGCCAGTCACTCTCTCTTCCTGCTGCCCGGCGACGGCATCGGTACCGAAATCATGGCCGAGGTCGACAAGCTGATCGCCTGGACCAATGCCGAGCAGCTCACCGATTTTTCGACCGATCGCGGTCTGGCCGGCGGCGCGGCTTACGATGCCCATCAGGTGGCGATCACCGATGAGGACACCGAAAAGGCCAAGGCAGCCGACGCGGTGATCTTTGGCGCGGTGGGTGGTCCCAAATGGGACAATGTTCCCTATGAGCACCGCCCCGAAGCCGCCCTGCTGCGCCTGCGCAAGGAAATGGCCGTTTTCGCCAATCTGCGTCCGGCGATCTGCTATCCGGCGCTGGCCGATGCTTCCTCGCTCAAGCGCGAGCTGGTGGAAGGGCTCGACATCCTGATCGTGCGCGAGCTGACCGGCGGGGTCTATTTCGGCGAGCCCAAGACCATTACCGATCTGGGTGACGGGCAGAAGCGCGCCATCGATACCCAGGTCTACGAGACCTATGAAATCGACCGGATTACCCGCGTCGCCTTCGATCTGGCGCGCACCCGCAACAACAAGGTGCATTCGGCCGACAAGAAGAATGTGATGAAGTCGGGCGTCTTGTGGGATGAGGTGGTCAGGGGCATCGCCAAGGACTATCCCGATGTCGAGCTGCACCACATCCTGGCCGACAATGCCGCCATGCAGCTGGTGCGCAATCCCAAGCAGTTCGACGTCATCGTCACCGACAATCTGTTCGGCGATATCCTGAGCGACGTCGCGGCCATGCTGACCGGTTCGCTGGGCATGCTGCCTTCGGCCAGCCTGGGCGCCCCCGATCCCGTCACCGGCAAGCGCAAGGCCTTTTACGAGCCCGTGCACGGCTCGGCTCCCGATATTGCCGGCAAGGGCATTGCCAACCCCATCGCCATGATCGCCTCGGTGGCCATGGCGCTGCGCTATTCATTTGGCATGATCGAGCTGGCGACCAGGATCGAGAATGCCATTTCCGCCGTGCTCAGCGACGGTCTGCGCACCGGCGACATCGCCCAGGACAACCGCAAGACGGTCGGGACGGAAGAGATGGGCGCGGCGATCCTGGCCAAGCTCAAGGCCTGAGGCCAGCTGCAAGAGGGCCGGGCGACCTGGGTCGCCCGGCGGCTTTGACTTACTCGTAGGCGAAGGGCTTGAACTGGGCCGCACCGATGGTGGTGAACCAGTCACGAACCTGGCTGGGCTCATCGGCAAAGGCCAGGCTGAGCTGGAGCAGCATGCGCGCCTTGAGCGGCTGCAGATCGCCGGCATTGATGGTGGCGCCGCCATCGTCATAGAGGCCTTCGCCGCCGGTGCGCGAGGTCCCCACGATAACCACATCGCTGGCCAGGGCTGCATCGCGTGCTTCGGTCTGGAAGTTCGAAATGCCGCCAGGACCGTGGCCGGCGATGACGATGCCCTTGGCGCCGCCGGCAACCGATCCTTCGATGATGGATGGCGAAGCCTGGATATGGGTCATGATCACGTCGACCGTGGGCAGGTCTTCCACCGTGATGGTGGCCAGATCGAATGGCGTTGCCCAGGCGTCCGTGCCGCAGGCCTGGGTGCGGGCGGGGGCGCGCATGACGCGGATGACGTTCTGGTTGACCACGCCCAGCGGGCCGTAAAGCCGCGCGTCGAACGTATCCATGCGGAAGCCGTCGGTCTTGGTCACTTCGCGGGCGGGGAAGAACTGGTCGTTCAACAGCACCACCGTGCCGAAGCAGGCTGTGCCGCCATTGGCGGCCAGGCGAATGGAGCTGAACAGATTGGTCGCCCCGTCATAGGTGAAGGTGCCATATTGGTGCATCGATCCGGTCAGCACTACCGGCTTGGGCGACTGCACCGTCAGATCGAAGAAGTAGGCATCCTCCTCGAGCACATTGGTGCCGGCCGTCAGCACCAGGCCGTCGACTTCGGGATCGGCAAGGAACTTGTCGATGGTGCGCGAGATCACATAGAGCTTTTTCGTGGTCAGCCCGCCTGAACTGCCAATCGAATAGTCATTGGCGGCCAGATTGACGACGGACAGATTGGCAATGCCCGTCAGTTCGGGCTGCAGGTCTTCGATGATGCTCTGCACCCCGTTTGCCGGGCCATTGTCACCGCCATATTCGAGATAGCTGATGCGCGTCTTGGCGCTCGAGGTGATGGTGCCGCCGGTATCAAGGACAATGATATTGGGGAGGGCAGGGTCCGGCTCACCGATCACGGTGATGGGAAATTGGGGGAGTGCGGGGGCATCCTGGGCAAGACTTGCGCCACAGGCGCAAAGCGCCATTGCCGCGGCGGCAAACGCCGTGCGCACGGCAGTGATGTTACCGGTTTTGGAAAAGTTAAGCATAGAGGTCCTTCCTAATGTCGCCCCAACTTGAGCGGCGGTTGGAAGGTAGCAATCATCGTGCCAAGCACAGCCGACGATGGCAGTCGCCTAACATATTGAATATATGTGCGAAATTGCTTGCATGCGGGCGTGAAAAAACCTCTGGCGCCCCATAAAGTAAGCGCGATGCCTATAATTTGCGCCTGAATCCATATGTGTTAATTTATAGGCAGAAGCGATCGACGGCCAGGAAAAAGCCCCGGCGCGGTGCACCGGGGCTCACTGTCACTGGCGTCAGGCTGCGCCTATTCGGCTGCGGCTTCCTCAGCGGGGGTCTCTTCGACCTTGGGGGCGTTCTTGGCTTCTTCAGCTGCGGCGACCTTGGCGGCCTTTTCTTCGGCGCGCTGGGTGGCCTTCTCGCCGGGCTTGCCCTTGTCGGGGTTGTTGCGGGCTTCGCGATTCATGACACCGGCAACGTCGAGGAAACGCAGCACGCGGTCGGTTGGCTGGGCGCCAACGCTCAGCCAATGCTTGGCGCGATCGAGGTCGAGCACGACGCGGGCTTCATTGTCCTTGGCCAGCAGCGGGTTGAAGGTGCCCAGCTTTTCGATGAAACGGCCATCGCGGGGCGAGCGGGCATCGGCAACCACGATCTGGTAGAATGGGCGCTTCTTGGTGCCGCCACGGGCAAGACGGATCTTGAGAGACATATTGGTATCCTTGGGTATTGGTTGAAACGGTTACTTTTTCTTGCCCAGGCCGGGCAGGCCAGGGAAACGGGGAGCGCCGCCGAAGCCGGGCAGAGCCGGTCCGCCGGAGGATTTGAGCAGGGCGCCGACATCGCTGGGCAGCGCCTTGGGCGCAGGGGCGCCGGCGCCCGGCAGGCCCTTGAGCTGGCTGGGATCGATACCGGCCTGACGCGCCATCTGTTCGAGCTGGGCGGGGTCCATCTTGGAGAGGTCGGGCATGCCGCCCATGCCCCCCATCATCTGGCCCATCTTGCCGCCCATCATGCCACCGAGCGCACCCATGCCACCCTTGCCGACCTTTTTCATCATGTCGGCCATCTGGCGGTGCTGCTTGGCGAGCTTGTTGATTTCGCTGACGTCAACGCCCGCGCCGGCGGCGATGCGCTTGCGGCGGCTGGCATTGAGCAGGTCGGGGGCGGCGCGCTCTTTCTTGGTCATCGAGTTGATGATGGCGATCTGGCGATCGAAGACCTTCTCGTCGACATTGGCGCCGGCCATGGCCTTCTTCATCTGGCCCATGCCCGGCATCATGGCCATCAGGCCACCCATGCCGCCCATTTTCTTCATCTGCAGCAGCTGATTGCGCAGGTCATCGAGGTCAAAGGAGCCCTTCTTGAGCTTCTTGGCCATTTTCTGGGCGTCTTCGGCCGAGACGTGTTCAGCGGCCTTTTCGACCAGGCTGACGATGTCGCCCATGCCCAGGATGCGGTCGGCAATGCGGGAGGGATGAAAATCCTCGAGCGCATCCATTTTTTCGCCGACGCCGATCAGCTTGATCGGCTTGCCGGTTGCCGCGCGCATCGATAGTGCCGCGCCGCCACGGCCATCGCCGTCGACGCGGGTCAGCACGATGCCGGTGATGTCGAGGCGGCCGTCAAACGAGCGGGCGACATTGATGGCGTCCTGGCCGGTCAGCGCATCGACCACCAGCAGGATTTCGTGTGGCTTGGCGATGTCGCGGATGGTTACCGTTTCAACCATCAGTTCTTCGTCGATATGGGTGCGACCGGCCGTATCGAGGATCAGGACGTCATAGCCACCCAGGCGGCCTTCGCGCTCGGCGCGGCGGGCGATCTCGACCGGGGTTTCGCTGGTGATGATGGGCAGGGTATCGACGCCGACCTGTTCGCCGAGCACGCGCAGCTGCTCCATGGCAGCGGGGCGACGGGTATCGAGCGAGGCGAGCAGAATCTTTTTCTTCTGCTTGTCCTTGAGGCGCTTGGCGATCTTGGCGGTGGTGGTGGTCTTGCCCGAGCCCTGCAGGCCGACCATCAGCAG
>CAXBKI010000262.1:0-4982 GCA_963975955.1 uncultured Devosia sp. | reverse complement strand
AATGGCATCGGGGACGGCGGCGGCGCGAGGATCCCGCCTTCAGTGGCCAGCGCATTGTTGAAGGCATGCGCCTGGGCGCCAGCGTGGAGGTCGATCTTGTCGTTCATGCGGGGCCAGGATTTGCGGTGCTGCACGACCTGAGCCTGGAGCGGGAAACCACCGGCTCGGGTCTGGTTGCCGACCATGACGCGGAGCAGATGCGGGCGCTGCGCCTGCGGGCAGAAGACGGGACAGCACTCGACGAGCCGGTCATGCTGCTTGAGGATCTGGCGGCTCTGCTTGCTCGGCAGGGATTGCATGCCGATGCCCTGCTGCAACTGGACTACAAGCAGGACAGCGCTGTTCTCGACCCCCGGGCCGTTGCCGCATTCCAGCGCAGCGTGGCGCCGGTCGCGCGGCACATGATCCTGTCCTCGGGCGACGCAAAATCGGTAGAGCTGCTCAGCGATGGTCTGCCCGAACTGCGGATCGGCTACGACCCCTGTCATGACCCGGCCAACCTGAAATTGCTGGCGGAACAACGCTTTACCAGCTTTGTGCGCAAGGCCCTGCTGGCATCACCCCAAGCCGAGATGATCTACCTCAACTTCGCCCTTGTGCTGCGGGCCGAAGTGGGTGGCTTCGACCTGGTGGGCGCATTCCATGCCGAGCAGCGCCGTGTCGACGCCTATACAATCCAGCGCGCCGATGCGCAGAGCCTTCCCGCCGTGCGACGATTGCTGGCGCTCAAGGTCGACCAGATCACCACGGATGACCCGGAGGGCCTGCTGACACTATTGGCGCGGCCCCTTTCGCAGACAGCCTGAGGACCGCCAGCTCAAGCGCCGCTACTGGCTGCCGCTTCACCGGCAAGCGCTTCGGCCACCGCCAGTTCGGCCATTGCCAGGGCCGCCTGGCGGGTACTGGCGGCAGCGATGAAGCGGCCATTGTGGCAGAAGCTCGCACCCGGAACGCCGCTGGCGGCTTCCAGATCGGCATTGGTCAGTCCGGCCCAGGACGCAGGAAGATCGGCCCGCACCTCAAAGCCTTCATCCTCGCGCCGGATGGTCGTCAGGCACCAATCCTTGCCGCGGGGATGGACAACGAACAGCAGGTGATCGGCGCCGGCCTTGATCACGGAGGGGCGAAAGGGCATGCCCATGGGCAGTTCGAGAATGCGCCCGGCACCGGCATTCTCGATCGCCTGCTGCACCAGTCCCTCTGCCCGCAGCTTGGCGGCGTTGCGGGCAATCCGGGCTTCGACGAAGCTGCGGGCAATGGCGAGGGCGGCATGAAAGCCGCGGTCCTCCGCCTCGGGGTCGGTCTCGTCAAAAACCGGCTTGAGGGTTTCGAGCAGGGCCGGCAGGGTCAGGCCTGCCAGCGGACCGGCAATCGAGGGGCTGAGCGCACCATTATCCATCAGGTCGATGGGCAGCACGAAGCTGGCGTCGAAACCGGCATGGATGGCCTCGACATGGGCCGGCGGCACATCGGCAGCCAGCAGGTAATCGCGGCCAAAATGCTGCCAGATCAGGCCAAACGAGCTGTAGGGCTGGCCATCCGCGCGCAGCGGCGCGCCGCGCTGATGGTGATCAAAGATCCGGTTGGCTGCATCATAGGCGCCACCGACATCGTAAATGATGCGATCTGCGCCAGGGGTGATCCACTCCGGCGCCCGGCTGCGCCGGATCTGCGCCTGCGGGAAAAGCCGGGTCAGGATGACGCTGGAAAGCAATTCGTCGGCATGGAAGCCACCGGAATGGGTGACGAGGAATTCTGGGGACATGCCGGGATTCGCCTTAAGGACCTTGTAGATGCGCTCGGCATTGGCATGCAGCAGCTTGGCTTTTTCCTGCTCGCTGGCGCCGGCAATGATCTCGTGCGTTGCCTGCACCCAGCGACTGAGAGAGCCGGTCAGCGTCACCACGGGGTGATCCGATCCCCAGACGACGCGGTCCCAGCCAAAGCTTTCGATGAGGTGTTCGATATAGGGACGGATGGTGTCGACGGTCCAGTCGGGGCCCGAATAGGCGACGATGCCGGAAATCTTGGCGACCATATTGGGCAACCGGGCCAGGCTGGTGATATTGGCGCGCCAGGGGTCGAGGCCGGCACCGGTGACATCGGGACGGCCGCAATGGTCGAGGATGAAGGTCACGTCGGGCGCGCGTTCGGCAAGGATCTGGCCAAGCGGCAGCTGATCGGCCCGCACGCACAGGTCAAAGCTCAGATCATAATCGGGCAGATGGCGGATGTTCTCGACGAACAGGTCGGACTGGCTGAGATCATCGGGCGCCTCATGCAAAATCCGGCGCACGCCGGTGATGTGCGGATGCTGGCTGATCTGCTCGATATGATCGACAAAGTTCATGTTTTCCGGGCGACACGCGGCGATGGCGCCGACAATGCGCGGCAAGGTCACGACATATTCGCTCTCGGCCATCATGTCGGATTCGGCGGCATCGACTTCCATGTGCAGGGCCGATTCAATACCCAGCGGCAGCGCCTCGGCGAAGTAGTCCTCTACCGTCCAGGGCCTGTTGATGGCCGGTTCGCCGCTCAGCCAGGGATAGGAAAAGCGGTCGGGGTAGACCAGATGGAGGTGGGTATCGAGAATGCGCATGAGTCCTCCTGGGCGCCTTGAGCTGAGCGCTGTGAATAGGGTGGCTGGCTTGCCGTCAAGGCCGGTGCGCAAGCGTCACACAGCATTCGATGCAATCGAGCATATCGTGCCAATGGGTTAGCACATTGCCAACCGCAAGCCTCACACTTTGCTATCGGGCCCGGCTCAGGGTGCGATATGCGTCCTCGACGATGGCGATATGGGCGCGCATGGCGCTCTCGGCACCCTGCCGGTCGCCCTGCAGAATCGCCTCGACAACCAGCGAGTGTTCCTGGTGGGAACGCAGCAGACGCGCCAGAATGGCGAACTGGGCGCGGCGGAACGGCTGCAGTCGCTGGCGGGTCGAGCGGGTGATCTCGGCCAGATAGGGATTGTGGGCGCCCTCATAGATGGCGCTGTGGAAAACGTCGTTGGCCAGGCTATAGGCCGCTGCGTCACCGGCACGGACCAGCGGCGCCATCAGGGCGTGCTGGCGATCCAGCGCATCGCGCTCGGGCGCGGTCATGGCAATGGCGCTGAGGCCGGCGCAGAGCGCCTCGAGGTGGCCCATAACCTCGAACATGCCGGCCAGGGTCGCCTCGTCCGGTTTGGCGACGAGCGCCTGGGCGTGCGGCTTCTGGTCGATCAGCCCGCTGGCGGCAAGCAGGCGCAGGGCCTCGCGGACCGGGGTGCGCGACACGGCAAAGTCCGCCGCCAGACTGGTTTCGTCCAGCGCCGTGCCCGGGGCCAGCTCGCCGCGGATAATGCGGTCGGCCAGCCGGTGCCTGATATCTTCTGCCGAAGTGCGCGTAAGGCGTTGATGCACGTGTGAAAACCCTGTCAGTCAGGCACGGCCATCATGGACACATGCGCCGCCGCCACACGCCAGCTACCATCCTGCTTGATCCATGTCTGCATCTGGCGCCCCACCTGGCCGGGAAAATCGGGCCGGTAGAACAGGGTGGACGCCGTCGCGGTGCTGTCGCCATAGGTGGTGATGACCAGGCGCTCGAGCCGGCGACTGAACGGTTGCTGCACGGCGCGGAAGGCGCGGATTTCGGCGATGCCGTACTGGATATCGTTGACGCCATAGCGCACGGTCTGCGACGCGGTGACGAACATGGCGTCCAGCGTGGCGCCGTCATTGGCCAGCAGGGCCTGCTCATAGCGTTCAAAGGCGGCCGTTACTTCGGCCACGATGGTCGGGTCATTGATGATCATGGCGCGGATGCTTCGCCGGCCGCGGCGGCAGGCCGGGCGCGCTGTTGCGCCAGACCATGCTGGAGCGCGGCAAGCGGCGCGACCCAGCCGACAATGCCGCCCTGGGCGATGATCATGTCGATGGTCGCGGCCTTGAAGGCTGGAAAATAGCTCTCCGTGGCGTCCTCGATCAAAAGGCACTCATAGCCGCGGTCATTGGCCTCGCGCATCGAGGTCTGCACGCACACTTCCGTGGTGACGCCGGCAAAGACCAGGTGGGTGATGCCCATGGATTGCAGGCGCTCGTGCAGGCCGGTAGCCCAGAACATGCCCTTGCCCGGCTTGTCGATGACGATTTCGCCATCGACCGGCGCCAGCGCCTCGACGATCTGATTGCCCGGCTCGCCGGCCACCAGCAGCCGCCCCATGGCGCCGGTCTCGCCGATATGCAGGCTCGGATTGCCGCGGGCGATCTTTGATGGGGGGCAGTCGCTGAGGTCGGGCCGGTGCGCCTCGCGGGTGTGGATCACCGGCCAATGGTGTGTGCGGAATATATCGACCAGCCCGGCAACGGTCGGGATGATGGCCGCGAGCCGGGCCACGTCATTGCCCAGGCTGTCGCCAAAGCCGCCCGGCTCGATGAAGTCGCGCTGCATGTCGATGACCACGAGGGCGGTATGCGCCGGGTCGAGGGCGTAGGGATAGGGACGGGCAGCGACAGAGATTGTGCTCACCATAAGAACCCCCACCCTTGATCCCTCCCCACAAGGGGGAGGGAGACGATGGGGGCACGGTCATGGGCACAATCTGGCCACCTAGGCTGAGCGAGCTTCCCTCCCCCTTGTGGGGAGGCAATGAGGGTGGGGGCGCCATGCTGGCTCAGATGCGCTGGTCTCTGCGCTGCACCCCTCACCCGTCCTGCGGCCGACCTCTCCCCTGAGGGGAGAGGTGATCGGTGGTTGAGCGTGGCCATCATCAGTGCCCCGCCATGTGCTGGCCGATGATGTTGCGGTCGGTGTCTTCGAGGCGGGCGACGTAGTTGATGGTGCCGCCGCTCATCACGGCGACGCGGTCGGCCAGTTCGAGGATTTCGTCGAGATCCTCGCTGACCAGCAGGACCGCCGCGCCGCGATTGCGCTGCTCCATGATCTGGCTGCGGATGTCGGACACCGAGGCGAAATCGAGCCCGAAGCAGGGATTG
>CAXBKI010000261.1:0-4986 GCA_963975955.1 uncultured Devosia sp. | reverse complement strand
TGCTCAAATTCCGGCGCGAGGGGGTCACGGTCGAATTGGTGGGGATGAATGATGCCAGCGCCACGATCATGGACGAGCTGGCAGTGCATGACGAGCCCGACGCGATGGCCAAGGTGCTTGGTCACTAGGCGCCGGTCAAAACACCAAGCATGACGACGGGCTCCAATTGCGGGGGCCCGTTGCCGTTCAGGGGGCTGGGCTAGCTGGCGATGTATTCGCGCAGGTCGGCAGCCTCCCGTTCGGCTTCCTCGAGCATGTGCTTGACCACGTCGCCAATCGAAACGATGCCGATCAGCTCGCCATTCTCGGCCACCGGCATGTGACGGATGCGGTAGCGGGTCATGCGCTCCATGACTTCGGCGATCGGCGTGTTGCGCTGGCTGGTCAGCACGCCACGCGTCATGCATTGGGCGATGGGCAGCGCCAGGGCATGGCCAGGATCGCTCCCCAGCCGGCGGACAATGTCGCGTTCGGAGAGAATGCCGGCGATGGCGCCCTTGGTACTGGTGATGACCACGGCACCGATATTGTTGGTGTTGAGCAGGGCGACGGCATCGGCCAGCGTGCCGGTTTCGGGCAGGGTGTGCACCTGCGTGCCCTTGGATTGAAGGATAGCATCGACAAGCATCGTTCGGTCCTCCTCGGGGGAAGTCTGGACCTGTGTCGCCCCCGGAGCAATAGGGGCCCCATCGAAAGGACAATAAAAAAGGGCCAGCTGAAAGCTGGCCCAGATTACACGGTCAGGGAGGACGCGTGTCAGGGAGGCATTGGGTCAGGAAAATTCTGGAGGTCAGCCTTCGCGCTGGCTGGTGGGCCAGTAGCGGCGGAGCGGCCGCTGCGCCGGGGCCTCTGCCGGAAGAACGCCACGCGAGGCAAATCGCGCGACTTCAAACAGCATGGCAAGCACCAGCAGGGTCAGCGGAACCATGAAGACCATGATCTGGGTATCGGGATTGTCGACCAGGGAGGCCGCATTGGCGGGTGAAACGCCTGCCAATATCGCGGCCAACGCGCCGCCCATGATCAGGGCCGTGGTCACAACGGCGTAGGGGCTGAAACTTTTGCGCTTGGGAGACGTAACTTCTTGCATGGGATGAACGTCGTTCCTTGACTTTGCAGTAGCCACACTAGGCCATGTGAATGCGGTTCGAGTGGGGATTGAATCTGGCTGCCGGCGTACCATTTCGCGGCGAAACTGTGGCAGACTGGACCGACGCACCCTGCAGGAGGAGGCAAGAATGCGGATTATCCTGGCTTTGACCCTGGTACTGGCGCTGCTCGCGCCGGCTGCCGCACAGGATGAGACGGCGCCCTGGCAGGCGACGGTGACAGGCCAGATCGAGGCATTCCGGGCCCGTGACAGCGCGGCGGCACTGGCGCTGGCGGGCGCCGGGTTCCGGGCCCAGTTCGATGGCAAGCCCGATGCGTTTTATGCGGCCGTGCTGGCCACCGGCTACGAGCCGGTGGTGCAATCGCGCTCGCACAGCTTTGGCGATTTTGCCATGGTCAGCGCCACGGTGGTGGCGCAGGTGGTGTTGCTGGTGGGGCCGGACCAGGGGCTTTACGAGGCGCTCTACCAGCTGGAGAACGAACCCGATGCGGGGTGGCGGGTGCTGGGCGTGATGCTGCGCAAACAGAAGGGCGTGGCCATCTAGCTGGGCGCTTGCCCGGGCGATCGGCAGCCCCTATCACTGCTGCCGGGTTTTCCGGGAGACGACACAATGAACTTCTTGTCAGACGCACTGGCGCGGGTCGCGCCCTCGGCGACGGTGGCGATCAGCCAGAAGGCGCGCACCATGGCGCAGGAGGGGCGCGACATCATCGCGCTGTCGGCGGGCGAACCCGATTTCGACACGCCCCTGCATGTGCGCGAGGCGGCGATTGCCGCGATGAATGCGGGCAAGACGCGCTATACCAATGTCGATGGCATTCCCGAACTCAAGGAAGCGGTCGCTGCCAAGTTCCGGCGCGATAACGGGCTGGACGTGACGGCGGCCGATTGCTTTGTCTCTTCGGGCGGCAAGCAGATCATCTTCAATGCCCTGATGGCCACGCTCAACCCGGGCGACGAAGTGGTCGTGCCCGTGCCCTATTGGGTGAGCTATCCCGAGATCGTGCGGCTGTGCGGCGCCGAGCCGGTGTTTGCGGTGGCCGATGCGTCGACCGGGTTCAAGCTCTCGCCGGCGGTGCTGGAAGCGGCGATCACGCCAAAGACCAAGTGGCTGATCCTCAACACCCCATCCAACCCCACCGGCGCGGCCTATAGCGCGGCGGAACTCAAGGGGCTGAGCGAGGTACTGCTGCGTCATCCGCAGGTGCATATTCTGACCGACGATATCTATGAAGTGCTCGTCTATGACGGTGGCACCTTCAGCACCATCGCCCAGGTCGAGCCAAAGCTGCAGGCGCGCACTCTCACCATGAACGGCGTTTCCAAGTCCCATGCCATGACCGGGTGGCGCATCGGCTATTGCACCGGGCCGCGCCCGCTGCTGGCGGCGATGACCAAGCTGCAGGGGCAATCGACCAGCTGCCCGACATCGGTGTCGCAATGGGCCGCGGTGGAGGCGCTGAACGGACCGCAGGATTTCCTGGCGGAATGGCTGAAAGTGTTCCAGGCGCGGCGCGATCTGGTGGTGGCCGGGCTCAATGCCAATACCGGGCTCGATTGCCTGACACCCGAAGGCGCGTTTTACGTCTTCCCCTCATGCCAGCGGCTGCTGGGCAAGACCAGCGCGGCCGGCATGAGGCTGACCTCGGACGAGGATTTCGTCATGGCGCTGCTCGAGGAGACCGGCGTGGCGCTGGTGCATGGGGCGGCCTTTGGCCTGCCCGGGCATTTCCGCCTGAGCTACGCCGCCAGCAATGCGGAACTGGAAGAGGCGATCCGGCGGATCCAGGCGTTCTGCGCGGGGATTGGGTAAGGGGCCGTGGGCTACGCGGTCTGTCTTCGGCTGGATAGCAAAAGCGAGGGCGCCGTCACAGCCCTGTGGCAGGCCATGGTCGATAATGGCGGCAGCGATGAGATGTTGCGGCTTGGCTATCCGCCGCATCTGAGCCTGGCGGTGCTTGATGGCGACCCCGAACCTGCGACGGTCGAGGGTGCCTTCAAGACACTGCAACAGACAGAGACGCTGAACGTGAAGCTGGGCGGTGCTCGATGCTTTGAGGGCACCGAAATTGTCTGGCTTGCCGTGGACGGTGGCGATGCGCTGAAGCAACTGCACGACCGGTCGCTGGCGCAACTGCCGGTTTCGCTGGTTCGAGAGCACTACCGGGTAGGGCAATGGACACCGCATGTGACTTTGCAACTTGCAGGTGATGTGAATGGCGCTCTGGCGCTCGCCAGTTCGCTGTGGGGAGAACCCAGACCCGCCGAGTTTGTCGGCCTCGACCTGGTTCAGTTCCCGCCGGTTGCCGTGCGCGGCAGCGTGCCCCTAACGCGAACTGCTACGCCTCCGTGGCCTATTTCCCCATCCAGCTCATGAAGCCGGTGCTGTCGCCGCCAGCCTCGGCAAACATCTGCGTCAGCTTGCTGGTGGATTGGTAGCTCTGCACCGCGGCCTGGTAGAACTGGTCGCTCCAGCCTGCGGCCTGGCGTTCCTCGCTGCTCATCGAGGTGAAGATCGAGATGATGTTCTGGCTGAAGGCGGTGGGATCGCTTGACTTGGCGGCGTTCTGAAAGCCGGCCACCAGGGCAGCGCCGGATTTGGTGCGCAGGGCGGCCCTGGCTTCGCTGGCTTCCTCGGCGCTGAACTTGTTGTTGGTATTGAGCGCAATGGCCGACAGGGTGCGGCTGGGGAAGCCGGACATGTCGATATAGGTGCCCACGGTCGTCTGCTTGTTGAAGGTGGGCGCCTTGCCATTGGCGATGGCATCGGCATAAAGCGCGTCGAGCGATTTGCGGGCCGCGCTGGCGACGTCGCCAATGTCATGTTGCTGCATCGCCTCGCCGGCATTGACCAGGGCAAGGTAGAGCTGCACCGGATCCTGATCGCCGGTATCGGGCATGGTCTTGGGTGCGCTCTGGAGCTGCTTGAGCCCTTCGGTGACGGCCGCGCGGCCCGCCTTCCAGTCCGCGCCGGCCTTTTCCTCGGCGCCAAGGCCATCAAGATATTCGGCTGCGGCCTTGTAGAGCGCGGTGAAATTGCCGGTGACCTGCGCGACACCGGCCGGGCCGGACATGGCGTTCTCGAAACGGCGCTGCATTTCAAGGCCAGCGGCTTTCTGTTCATCACTGCTGAAACTGTCATCGCTGGCCATGGCGTAGAGTTCGCGCTGGTCGAGACTGGACAGATCCACGGCGAGCTTGTCGTCCTTGAGCGGGGATTTGAGATCCGCCTCGGTCAGCAGGGCCGCCAGCTTGGCCCTGGTGTCGCTCAGGACGGTGGCAAAATCCTTGGTGGCGAGGGCTGCCTGGGCGGCGCTGGACAGGGTGATCGCCGTGGCGGCGGATTGGGCGCCGGCGTTCGCCGTGTCCGACTTGGTACTGCTGCCGGCAGCAGGCGTGGCGTTGGCTGAACTGCTGGTGATGGTGGAATAGGCCGTGCGGGGATAGGCGACGCCGACAACTGCCATGATGGGCCTCCTGCAATCTGTTTGCAGAAGGCAATGCAAGCCATGTGCCGAAGATAAGCCAGCAAAATCAAGGCCCCAGGCTGTGGGGAAAGTGCCCGTCGGCAGTTTTTGCCGATCCGTGGGCAAGAATGTCTGGTGCAAAAGAAAGGCCCCGCCCGAGGGGAGGGCAGGGCCCGGGGGTCATTCGCCGAGGCGCCTGACCTTGGAGGCGCGGCGCCACGATCGCCGCAAGAGGTAGGCACAAACTATCGGCCAAGGTGGCCTTCACCGCAATCGCGCAATGGGAAATGCTGCCATGCATTGATGCTCGCAATGGCAAAGGCCAGACCGGCTCGGGCCGGAAAGCAGGCAAAAAAAGAGGCTCCAACCGAAGTTGGAGCCTGATGATAGGGCCGAAGCCAAATCGAA
>CAXBKI010000260.1:0-4994 GCA_963975955.1 uncultured Devosia sp. | reverse complement strand
CTCGGTACCCTTGCCGCCGGGCGCGATGACGACGAGCCAGTCGCTGTCGCGGGCCATGTCGACCAGATTGTCGTAAAAGACATGCGGCTCGGATGGCTGGCGCTTGCGACCGTAATAGACCACCCGCATCTTCATGGCCTGGGCTCTGGCGGCGATTTCCTTGCCGATGCGGCCCAGCCCGAGAATGCCCACGGTCTTGCCGGTGAGTTCGGAGAACAGGCCCATGCCGCCCGTGGGCCATTTGCCGGCGCGCACATGCCGATCGGCCTGGGGAATGCGCCGGGCCAGGGCAATCATCAGGCCGATGGTCAGCTCGGCTACCGCATCATTGAGGACATTGGGCGTATTGGTAACCCGCACATTGGCAGCGCGGGCGGCAGCGGTATCGATGGAATCGTAGCCGACGCCGAAATTGGCGATGATTTCGAGCTTGGGAAGCTGGGCAATCAGATCGGCCGAGACGGCGCCGCCGGCAATGGCACGGACCCGCGGCGCAACCTGCGCAAGCAGCTCACCCTTGTCAGCCGCCTGATGCAGCTTGTGGACCGTATAGCGCTCGGCCAGTGCCGCCTCGCAGGAGGCGAGCAATTGATGGGTCTGGAGGATTTCGATGGTCATGGGGGCTCACGGCAGATCGGGGCAGGTCGTGGCCGTACCATACAAGACCGCCCCTCAAGCACAAGGGACCCCTGCCCCGCAAATAATCGGCCAATTTGCCGGACTGGCTGGACTGGGCCGCGCAAACGTGTAGCAATGGGCGGGCGATGGGACGAGCCGCAGAACCAATCGGAGCACAATGGGCGATCAACCGCCGTTTGACGAAATGTACGAAGCGGACGGCAGTGTCCGTGAACCTTATCGGGCCCTGGCCCAATGGCTCGAGGAACAGCCCGACAAGGCGCTGAACCTGATGCAATCGGACGCCGAGGCGATTTTCCGCAAGCTCGGCATCACCTTTGCGGTCTATGGATCGGCAGAGGGCACGGAAAAGGTCATCCCGTTCGATGTGATCCCGCGCATCATTGCCGCCCAGGAATGGCGCAAGATGTCCAAGGGCATCGAACAGCGGGTCAAGGCGCTCAACGCCTTTCTCTATGACATCTATCACCGCCAGGACATCATCAAGGCGGGCCGGATTCCGGAAAAGCTGATCCTGCAGAACGAGGCGTTCTGTCCCGAAATGATGGGGCTCGAACCGGCCCGCGGCGTCTATGCGCACATTATCGGCGTCGATATCGTGCGGACGGGGCCCGACGATTTCTTCGTGCTCGAAGACAATCTGCGCACGCCTTCGGGCGTGAGCTACATGCTGGAAGACCGCGAGGCGATGATGATCCTGGCGCCGGACCTGTTCCAGCGCTCCAAGGTCGCGCCGGTGGAGAACTATCCGGAAAACCTGCGCCGGACGCTCGAAAGCGTGGCGCCCGACAATGCCGGTTCATCGCCCAATATCGTGGTGCTGACGCCGGGCATCTACAACTCGGCCTATTTCGAGCACTCGTTCCTGGCCGACCAGATGGGCGCGACGCTGTGCGAAGGCCCCGACCTGTTCGTCGATGGCGGCAAGGTCTATATGCGCACCACCACCGGGCCGGAGCGCGTGCACGTCATCTACCGCCGGATCGACGATGATTATCTCGATCCGCTGACCTTCAATCCCGGCTCGATGCTGGGCGTGCCGGGCCTGTTCGATGCCTATCGGGCGGGCAATGTGACACTGGTCAATGCGCCCGGCACCGGCATTGCCGATGACAAGGCGGTCTATACCTATGTGCCCGAAATCATCGAGTTCTATCTCGGGGAAAAGGCGATTCTGCAGAACGTGCCGACCTATAACTGCACCGATGAGGAACAGCGCAACTGGGTGCTGGCCAATATCGGCGATCTGGTGGTCAAGGAAGTGCACGGCTCGGGCGGCTACGGCATGATGGTGGGGCCGACCTCGACCAAGGCCATGCACAATGAATTCCGCAAGAAAATCGAGGCGCGGCCGGACAATTACATCGTGCAGCCGACCCTGGCGCTGTCCACCTGCCCCACCTATGTCAAATCGGGCATCGCGCCGCGCCATGTCGACCTGCGGCCCTATGTGCTGGTGGGCGACGAAGTGCGGATCACGCCCGGCGGGCTGACCCGCGTGGCGCTGGAAAAGGGTTCGCTGGTGGTCAATTCAAGCCAGGGTGGCGGCACCAAGGATACGTGGGTGCTGGAAGATTGACCATGCTCGGACGGACTGCACAAAACCTGTTCTGGCTCAGCCGTTATGTCGAGCGGGCCGAAAACATGGCGCGCCTGCTCGAGGTGGGCTACCGCATGAGCCTGACCTCGCGCCGCGAAGGCGGGGTATCGGAACACCTTGTGTCGATGATGCAGGCGGCCGAGGTCGACGAGGAATTCGGCAAGAAGGACCGTGTCGCCGACGTCGATACGGTCGCCCATTTCATGATGTTCGACCGGGACAATCCGAGCTCGGTCTATAATTGCCTGAGCTTTGCGCGCACCAATGCGCGTTCGGTGCGCACGGCCATCACCACCGATATGTGGGAGGCGATCAATTCGGCCTGGCTGGAATTTTCCCAGATCAAGCCGCGCGACGTGCGCGGGGCGAAGCTGTTGGGCCTGTTGGAATGGGTCAAGGATATCGGCCACCAGTTCCGCGGGGCGCTGCTGGGCACCATATTGCGCGATGACGGCTTTGCCTTCCTGCAGGCGGGCAATTTCATCGAGCGGGCCGACAATACCGCGCGCATCCTCGATATGAAATACTATGTGCTGCTGCCGCGCGCCAAGATGATCGGCGGCGATCTCGATATCCAGCAATGGACGCTGATCCTGCGGGCGGCTTCGGCCCATCGCAGCTACCGGCACGTCTATCACGACCGCTACAAGGCGACCAATATTGCCGATTTCCTGATCCTGCGGCCGGAAATGCCGCGCTCGCTGGTGTTCTGCGCGCAATATGTGGAAGACAATGTGGCCACGCTGGCCAAGTTCTACGGGCAGCAGCAGAGCTGCAATGCGGCGGCAAGCCAATTGCGCGCCATGGTGGAAAATACCGACATGGAGGCCATTTTCGCGTTCGGGCTCCATGAGTTCCTGACAGAGTTCATGGCGCGTGCCGACCATGTGTCGAACACGCTTTCAGAAAGTTACAACTTTTACTGATGCGCATCACCATCCGCCACCAACTCAGCGTCACCCCACCGGCCGGCTCGGCCAATGCCGTGCTGCACCTGCTGCTGACCCCCGGCAGCGGGCCGACCCAGGCTGTCGAGAACTGGCAGGTGGAGATGGCGGAAATCGACAAGGCGGCGCGGTTCACCGATGCCTATGGCAATGCCGTGCAGCTGGTCAACCAGGCCCGGCCGGAGGGGGCGCTGGTGGTCAATGTGAGCGGGACGGTGGTGACCACGGACCGCGCCGGGGGGCTGGGCCGCCCGAGCCGGTGCCGGCGCTCTACAAGCGCGCGACGCCGCTGACCAAGGCGTCGGTGACGCTTTATGGCAAGTTTCGTGGCAGCAAGGAATCGCGCATCGACGTGCTGCACGCGCTGATGGCGCGGGTGGGCGAGACGCTGGGGGTGGAGAATGTCGCCACGCAGTCACAGGTCTCGGGCGATGGCGGGCAGAGCCAGAGCCAATCCAGCGGATCCAGGACCGACGAGGTCGCGCCGACGGCCAGCGCGCTGGTGCACCTGTTCATCGGCGGGGCGCGGGCGCTCGATATTCCGGCCCGCTATGTGACCGGCTATGTGGCGGCCGAGCCGGATGGCGATGACGATCTTGTCGGGTTCCACGTCTGGGCGGAGGCCTATGACGATGCGCTGGGCTGGATCGGCTTTGATCCGCTGCTGCAGATCTGCCCGAGCGACCGGCATGTGCGGCTGGCCGTGGGGCTCGATGAAGTATCGGCGGCGCCGCTGCGGCTATCGCCCGCCGGGGATGGCGTGGAGACGCTGGCCATTTCGGTCACAGCCGAATAGCGCAACCGCCGGGACGGAATGCGCCCGCGTGGATGCAGTGCACAGCGGTGTCGGTGTGCGGGAACCGGTGCGGCGGCTAGAAATGGTGGCGGACACCCAGCACCTGGGCGTTGGCGCCATCGGACATGCCGCCCAGCGTGCCCCAGGCGCCCGAGCGATGCTGCAGGCGGATGAAATACTCGGTATCGGGATTGTCCAGCGTGGCCATGCTGAGCTCGGGGGCCATGAAGAACAGCAGCGTGGGATCGGCGTTCAGGGTGCGCGCGCGATCGGCTTCCACGCCAACGGGATTGGTGATGGTGCTCAGGCCCACCGTGATGGAGGGCGACACCCGCAGGTTTTCCCCGAGATGAAAGCCGTCATAGCGGGCCACCGCGCCGCCCCAGGCTTCGCCGCTGACAATGCCGGCGCCACCGCGCAGGGCCACGCCCAGCTCGAGGCCCAGGCGCAGCTGCGGCAAGGGCTCGAGGACGAACTGCTGATAGCCGCCGCCGAGGACGAAATTGTCTTCGTAATTGGCAACGAAGGGCACCAGCGAATTTTCGATATAGGCGTTCACATAGCGGCCGCCAAAGGCGAACACCGCCTGATCGGGCAGCGTGGCAGACGCCTCGGCCGCCAGGGCCGGAAGCGCGGAACTGCCAAGCGCAGTTGCCAATATTGTCAAAGCAGCCAGGCAGATACGCAAATTGCACCGATATCGCATCAGGAACACAGGCGAGATAATGTCTTATGGCGGAGGAAGTTCCACCGTTCGGTTAACATGATTGCCCGATTCAGGCCAGCGGGATCAGAGGCTGAGGATGTAGAGCCAGGCCGATATGGTCAGTGCCGAACACACCGTGGCGATCAGTATGGTATTGGCGGCAACGCTGACGCCGCGATTGTAGTAGGTGGCAAAGACATAGACGTTGACGCCAGCGGGCATGGCGGCCAGCAAAATGCCGTAGCGGGCGACTTCCATGGGCACGTGCAACACCCAGATCATCAGCACATAGGCGATGGCGGGGTG
>CAXBKI010000259.1:0-5017 GCA_963975955.1 uncultured Devosia sp. | reverse complement strand
TGCCGATTTCCATGGGCTGGATCACGCCGGCGGGAAAGACCTTCTTGAGGATCCAGTATTCGATATCGGCGATGTCGTAGCTGTCGGGCTGGGTGACGGCACGCTGGGCGGCGGCGTCCGAATCGGTGGCCGTCATCTCGAGCGTGATGCCGAGGTCTTCCTTGCACTTTTCGGCAATGGCGTTGAGGTTGGAAACGCCGGTGCCGAACTGGCGCAGGGTGATCGGGTTCTGGGCCCAGATGGTGGGGAAACCCGTAATGACGCCCGAACCAACGGCAGCGCCGGCAACCGCGGCAGCGCCGGTCTTGAGCAGATTACGGCGTGAGATGCCGGATTTTTGGGTCATATCAGTCATAGCCTTGTCCCTGTGTGTTGCAGTTGGTCTTAATCGGGGCGGCCCAGGACGATGGCGTCCGCGGCCTCCCAATGCACGGGCACCGCATCGCCGATCGACACGGGCGGTCTGAAAAAGCTGACATCGTCGACGATGGCGGTGAAATCATCGGCACCGGCGCCTTCGATGGAGAGTTTGACCGTGCCGCCGCGGTATTCCAGGTTCGATACCGTGCCGGTGAAGCCCAGGCCGCTGCCCGCGCCCGGGCCCAGGCGGACATGGTCGGTGCGGATCGCGGCGGCGATCGGGCTGCCCGTAGCCAGGGCGGGGCCGAGCGCCACGAAGCTGCCGGCGCCGGCCACGATGATTTCCACCGTCCCGTCACCGACAGCGCCGACGGTGCCGGTGATGACGTTGTGATCGCCCATGAAGCGGGCGACGAAGGCGGAAGCGGGACGCTCGAAGACCTCGCGCGGGCTGGCGGCCTGCTCGATGCGGCCGTCGCTCATCACCACGATCAGGTCGGCCAGCGCCATGGCCTCTTCCTGGCTGTGGGTGACGTGCACAAAGGTGATGCCCAGGCGCTTTTGCAGCTTCTTGAGCTCGGCGCGCATGCGGATCTTGAGAAAGGGGTCGAGGGCCGAGAGCGGCTCGTCGAGCAGCAGGGCTTCAGGATCGGTGATCAGCGCCCGCGCCAGCGCGACGCGCTGCTGCTGGCCGCCCGACAGCTGGGCGGGGCGCCGGTCGGCATAGCCATCCATCTGCATCAGCGTGAGCATATCGAGCGCCCGGGCACGGCGCTCAGGGGTTGGCACGCCCGCCATCTTGAGGCTGAAGGCGACATTGTCGATCAGGTCGAGATGGGGAAACAGCGCATAGGACTGGAACATCATCGCCGTGCCCCGCCTGGCGGGCGGCAGGTCGGTCACCACATTGTTGCCCAGGCGGATGTCGCCGATGGAGACGCTTTCGTGGCCGGCAATCATGCGCAGGGTCGACGATTTGCCACAGCCCGAGGGACCGAGCAGGCAGCAATAGCTGCCGGCAGGAATCCGCAGCGAGATCGCATCGACGGCCGTGGTGTTGCCGTAAATCTTGGAAACGGACGCCATCTCGATCTCGGCGGCTTTGGTCATGCGGCAATCCCCCGTTAATGGGGACTGTCATGCATTCGCCATGCCAAACCGCTGCCGTTGCGGCAAAGCCTTGGGCAGCAACGAAATTTTCCCGACATGCTGGCGCTGAAAGAGTAAGCTGAATCGACAATCGCCCATATTTTGATCAACTGGATGCAAGTGCCGCCAAAATTGTATGCAATCTTGTGTGGGATTGTGCGCGACATTTGTCTTTCCCAAGGCCGCGATAGTTCCTATGAAGGAGCCGAGAAGGTAACTCCATGACGCTAGACGAGACGACAATTACCCCCGCTTTGGCCGGCGAAGACCGCACGGCCACGATCCGTGATCATCTGCGCGAGGCCATTGTCGATCGCCGGCTGGCGCCCGATACCAAGCTGTCGGAAGCCGAAGTCGGCACGCTGTTCGATGTCAGCCGCACGGTCGTTCGCGCGGCGTTGCAGGCGCTGGCCTTTGAGGGGCTGGTCAGGATCGAGCGCAATCGCGGGGCCTTTGTCGCCAGTCCCACCCCCGAAGAGGCGCGCCAGGTGTTTGCGGCGCGACGGCTGATCGAGCCGGGCATTGCCAGCGCGGCGGCCGCGCGCATCACCGCCGGGGAAGTCGCCGATTTTCGGCCTGCATGAGGAAAGCCGCCTGATGGGGGAGCGCGGTCCCAGCGCGCGCCGCGCGGAGATCCATGCCTCGGGCGATTTTCACCTGCTGCTGGCCAGCGTGGCGGGCAATGCCATCCTGTTGCGCTTCATGGAGGAACTGGTGGCCCGCTCGTCGCTGGTCATCGCGCTTTACGGGCGCTCGGGCGCCTCGAGTTGCGGCCATGGCGACCATGCCAATATCCTGGCGGCGCTGGAGCAGCATGACGGTGTGCTGGCCGCCCGCTTGCTGCTCGCCCATATCGACCACATCGACGCCGATCTCGATCTGCGCAATACCGGCAATCTGCCCCTGCGCGAAGCGCTGCACCGCAGCTGAGGCCGCGCAGCTCGCCGGGCGGCGAGCCGTCCCTTGCCTAGCGGGCGTCCTGCTGGGTGACCAGTTGCAGCCTGTGGGCCTGCCGGGCCGTCGGGTAGATGGCGCTTCGCTGGCCGGTTGCATCGGAAAACAGCGATTCGCGCTCTTCGGGCGTGGACATGAAGAAGGGGAAGCGGTCGGCGACGCGGTCGCGGATGGTGGGCACTTCGGCCGCATAGAGGCAGACGGGAAACTTCAGTTCGCCCCAGAAGCGCTCGTCGGCCAGCCGCACCGATCCGAAAATCCGGCGGTAAAAGGCGGAATGCTCGGCCCGCACCGAGGAAATCGTATAGCGCACCGCAAAGTGCTCGCTGGCCATGGCGATGATGCGCAGGGTCAGATAGGGCAGGGCCGGCATGGCCAGGGAGGCGTCGTGGTCGGCGGTGAAGCGGCTGGGGTCGAGAAAGCTGTCATTGCGGTCCAGCATGGGGTCGAGCACTTCGGGCCAGATGGTCCGGCTGGGCGATGTGCGGTTCTGGGCCGTGACGTGATGGAAGCGGATCGAGCTGACCAGTTCGCCGTCGATATAGACACCGAAGCAATAGCAATTGCTGGCGCTGTCATACTCGTCGCGGGTGACCTGCTGCGAATTGACCGGAACGAAATCCTCGCGCCGATAAGCTTCGTAACGCAGGCGATAGACCGGGTCGAATTGCTCGGCCAGTGAAACGCGTCGATATTGTACCCGATCAAGCACGTCCAGAAGTGTCGTCGCAAATTGCGACGTCGCGCTGACCGTTTGGGTTACTGCACTCATTGCCAAGCCCCCGTGACTGGGCGGGAGTTAAGCACTTGTTAGGCATGTTGGTAGGATAAAAATTGTTGTCTGCAAGCAGTTTAGATCGACCCGCGCGGCATTTTCATCGCAATGTTAAGGAGTTAACGGCAGTTAACCATGCTGACGTTTAGTCGTGGAGGGCTCGGCGGCGGCATTGAGGTGCCCGATCAGCTCGGAAATGTCGCGTTCGGGCAGGGGACGGCTGAAGAAATAGCCCTGCACCTGCTGGATCTGGGTGTGCGCGAGCATGGTGCTGAGCTGTTCCTCGGTCTCGATGCCTTCGGCAACCACGATCATTTCGAGATCACGCCCGAGGCGGGCGACATTGGTCAGCAGGCGGAGCGCGCGCGCATTGGTGGTGATGTCGGCCACAAAGGAGCGATCGATCTTGAGCTTGGTGAAGGGCAGGGCGTTGAGATAGCTCAGCGATGAATAGCCGGTGCCGAAGTCGTCAAGGGCGATGGCGATGCCCTTGGCCGCCAGGGCGGTGAGCACGAAGTGGGCGGTTTCCCGCTCCTCGATGACCGCAGTCTCGGTGACCTCGACCTCGAACCGTGCCGGATCAAGGCCGGTGATGTCGAGCGCTTCCTGGATCACGCCGACAAGGTCGAGGGCACGGAAGTCACGGGCCGAGACATTGACCGCCACGCTGACCCCACCGGGCCATTGGCTGCACTGTGTGGCCGCCTGCTGGATCACCCAGGCGGTGATGCTGGAGATCAGGCCCATTTCCTCGGCCAGCGGGATGAACATGGTGGGCGGGATATTGCCCAGTTCGGGATGTTCCCAGCGGGCCAGCGCCTCGCAACTGACGACCTTGCGGGTGGCGATGTCGAGCAGCGGCTGGAAGGCAAGCGTCAGCGCCTGGTCGCGGACAGCGACCTGCAGGTCGGCCTTGAGCCGCTGGCGGTAGTGGTAGTCGATGTCCATCTGGGCGTGGAACTGCTGGCACTTGGCCTTGCCACCGGCCTTGGCGGCGTAAAGGGCCAGGTCGGCCTTGGTCATCAGATCGTCGAGCGTGTCGCGCGCATTGGCGCTGGTGACGATACCGAGGCTGGCGCTGATATTGAGCGTGACGCCGGTCAGGGCAAAGGCGGAGGTGAAGGCGCCCAGCACCGTTTCGGCGTCGGCGGTGACCATGGCCTCGTCCGTCACGGTGTTGCGGTAGATGACGAATTCGTCGCCGCCCAGCCGCGCCAGCACGGCCTGGGGGTGCAGGATGCGGCGCAGCCGGCTCGACACGGCCATCAGCAGTTCGTCGCCCACGATATGGCCGAACGTGTCGTTGACGTGCTTGAAGTCATCGATGTCGATGATCATCAGCGACACGGTCCGCTCCTGGGCGGGATAGCGCCTGTCGAGGTCTTCCTCGACCAGCTCGCCGAAATAGGTGCGGTTGGGCAAGGCGGTCAGGATATCGTGCCGCGCCATGAAAATGACGCGTTCCTCGGCGGCGACGCGCTCGCTGATGTCTTCAAACAGCAGGACGCAACGGTCGTGCCGCGCGCTGACGGTGACTTCGTAGTCGCGTTCGCCGGGCAGGCACAGAAGCACCTTGCCCGAGGTTTTCCGCTCGACCAGGACCATGAGGTGGTCGCCTGCGGTCGGCGGCAGCTTGCCGTCGCTCACCAGCGTGGTCATCAGCGTAGTCAGCGGCATGCCGACCAGTTCGGCAATGCCCAGATCGGTGAACAGCTCGATTGCCTGCTGGTTGGCCACCGAAATGGCCTGGTTCTCGTCGAGCAGGCACAGGCCGTGCTC
>CAXBKI010000258.1:0-5017 GCA_963975955.1 uncultured Devosia sp. | reverse complement strand
CAACGACAGCAATTCCCCCCGCTTGGACGTGACCAGCGCGTGCAATTCATCGAGCACGATGCGCCTGAGCGAGCCGAAGAACAGTTCGGCATGGGGATGGCTGATCAAAAGGCACAACTGCTCGGGTGTGGTCAGCAGGATGTGCGGCGGCTTGGCGCGCTGCCGGGCCCGCTTGCTGGCAGGCGTGTCGCCGGTGCGGGTTTCAGCCGTGATCTTGAGGCCCATTTCAAGAATGGGCGCATTGAGATTGCGCTGCACGTCGACAGCCAGCGCCTTGAGCGGGGAAATGTAGAGGGTGTGAAGACCCTCATGGCCGCCATCGGCCAGGTCCACCAGGGTCGGCAGAAACCCGGCCAGCGTCTTGCCGGCGCCGGTCGGCGCGATCAGCAGCGCCGAAGCGCCGGCGTTCCAGCTGTCCAGCACATCGAGCTGGTGCTGCCGCGGCGCCCAGCCCTTGCGGGCGAACCAGTCGGTGATGACGGGGGGCAGGGGATTCATGCGGGTTTGAACACCGAACTTCCCTTTTCCAAGCGCTGGTTGCCACCGCGGTGCTGGGCTACATATCCTGTTCAGACACCCTCAACTAATTGGAGTTGTAAAAGTTCACAATGACAAATCATGTAATTCGCATTGAGCCGACCATGATCGTCATTACCCCCTACGGAATGGCACTGGTGTCACAAGACCTGTTCAAAATGTCGCACGGGTACGAGGAAGGTGAGAAATTTTGCCTCGCGAAATACTACTTATACTGTGCGTCAATCGAGATCGGACTTAAGGCCGCCATTTTGGCAGTCGACTGCACCGAAGCGAAAAAGAAGCACATCTTTAGCCTTAGGCATGACCTGTGCAAAGTGAGGGCCAGCTTCGAAACCGTCTACTCCAGCATTTGGAATAACGCAGACATTGAGGCAGTAGAGAAGATCAATCCCTTCTTCAAAAAGAAGGGATTGGAGTACTTCACCCCCGACGTGCGGGCTGCAGCTGTGCACGGGTACTCGGAATTTCCAGAGATTGGTCATATGGCTGCGGCGGCGCAGAAGGTAAACGCTCTTCTTGTAACCCATAAGCTCTTTATCGAGGCCAAGACCTCCGACATGCCACGCGGAGCCTAGTAAATTTCGTGTAGCGGGCCGTGGCGAGTGCCTAAATAAGAACGTGGCGGAACTCCTCTACACACACCTTCTTCAAATCACAATTAACTCTATATGATGGCCCAGCCTCACAACAGGGCGGCGGAGAACACCGATGAGCGATCCTTACCCCAGTCCCACACGACCGCCCCGGTCCAGCCTCGAACGCTTTCTGGGCGGCAGCCCTCTTGGCGTCGTCGCGCGACTGCTGCTGTTGTCGCTGCTTGTCGGCTTTGCGATGAGCGTGTTCGGCATCGAGCCGCAGGACGTCATCGATGGCACGGTCAATCTGGTGCACGACGCCATGCGCGATGGCTTCGGCGTTTTCCGCAATCTGGGTGCCTATGTTCTGACCGGCGCCGTGCTGGTCGTGCCGATCTGGCTGCTGATCCGGCTGACGCGGCGGTCATGATGGTCGATCGCCTCACCCTCACCCCGCAGCAGGCCCTCTCGCGTCTGGTTCCCCATATTCTCGAAATGGAGAGCCAGGCCCATGCCCGCATCGCCATCGGCATTGCCGGTGGGCCGGGAACGGGCACGATGCTCAATGCTACCCATCCCGGCAGCGCCCAATTGGTGCCCATGGATGGCTTCCACATGCGGCACGCCAAGCTCGAGGCCATGGGCCAGACCGATTTCAAGGGCGCTCCCCACACCTTTGAGGGCGCCGAATTTGTCAGCTTCCTGCATCATCTCAAGGCCGCCAAGACCGCCGTCAGCGGCCCCGGCTATTCGCGCAAGATCGAGGATGTCGTCGAAGACGCCTTCACCGTGGGCCCCGATGTGCGCGTGCTCGTGGTCGAGGGCAATTATCTGCTGCTGACCGAGGGCCCCTTCGCCGGCGTCAAGCCGCTGCTCGACTATGCCATATTCATCGACGTGCCGCGTGAGCTGGTCGAGGCCCGTCTCTTGAGGCGCCATGCCGAGGAGGGCCTGTTCAGCGAGGAGCGCAACCGCGCCCATATCGCGCGCAATGATTTGCCCAATTATGATCTGGTGAAGCTGTCGCAGGACCGTGCAGATGTGGTGATCTCCTTGCTCACCGACCACTGATTCTGCGAGTAACCCCATGACGACCGGCGCACGCCCCCAGCATCCCTTTGATGTGCGTCACGCCGACGTCTGGAAAATCGCCATTCCGGCTTCGGTCGCCTTCATTACCGAGCCGTTGGTGGGCATTGTCGATATTACCGTGATCGGCCGGCTCGGCGATGCCGGCCTGCTCGGCGGCCTGGTGCTGGGCGCGCTGGTCTTCGACGTCATCTTCTCGCTGTCTTATTTCCTGCGCATCGGCACGGCGGGCCTGACCGCCCAGGCCGTCGGCGCGCGCGATCCGCGCGATGGCCTGCTGCATGTCTGCCGCGCCCTGGTGCTGGCCCTGCTGATGGGGCTGGGCATGATCGTGCTGGCCATGCCGCTGCATGGGGCGGCCCAGGCGCTCCTGGCGCCGGGCCCCGGCGTCAGCGCGGCGCTCTCGGACTATTTCTTCATCCGCATCTGGGGTGCGCCCTTCGTGCTGATCAACCAGTGCCTGCTGGGCTGGTTCTATGGCCGTGCCTCGGCGGCCACCGGCATGCTGCTGCAGATATTGCTGCATGGCATCAATATCGTGGCCAGTATCGTGCTGGTCTTCGGCCTCGATATGGGCGTGCGGGGCGTGGCTTTGGGCACGGTGCTTGGTGGCGCCGTCGCCGCCGTGCTGGGTCTCACCCTGCTGCTGCGCCACTATGGCGGGGTGCGCCGGCTGCTCGGCATGGTGCCCCGCATCGAACTGCTCGATGCCACCGCGCTGCAACGCATGTTCGGCCTCAGCCGCGACCTGATGATCCGCTCCATGGCGCTGATGGGCGCCTATGCCTGGTTTGCCGCCCAGGGCGCCCGCATGGGCGAGGTCGCGCTCTCGGCAAACGCCATCCTGCTCAATCTGCTGATGGTCGTCTCATTCTTCCTCGATGGCGTGGCACAGGCCGCCGAGCAATTGACCGGCAAGGCGGTGGGCGCCAACTGGCGGCCGGCCTTCGACAAGGCCTATGGGCTGAGCTTCCTCTGGGGGCTGGTCCTGACGGTGAGCATGGGGCTGGCCTGGTATCTGAGCGGCCCCCTGCTGATCGGCGTGATGACCACCAATGCCGATGTCCAGGCCTATGCCCTGACCTATCTGCCCATCGCGGCGCTGTGCACCGTCACCTTCATGCCGGCCTTCATCTATGATGGCATCCTGATCGGCACCACGCTCAACACCACCATGCGCAACGGCATGATCGTCTCGCTGGTCGTGTTTCTGGCGGCGGCGCTGGCGCTGCAGCCGATCTGGGGCAATTGGGGGCTCTGGCTGGCCCTGCACAGCTGGTTCATCGCCCGTGGTGTCATCTACTGGTGGGCATTGGAGCGCCGCCGGGCAGGGCTGTTCACCGCGGCTGCCTAGCCGATGCGCGGGCTCGAGCTGCGCGCCTGATTGGCGAGCCCGCTGATGGCCGCGCGCAATGCTGCAGGTTTGACCGGTTTGGTGACGACGGCGATGCCGCGCTCCTCAGCCAGTGCCCGGACGGCTGGGCTGCGGTCCGCCGTCACCAGGGCGGCCGGCAGATGGCCTCCCAGATTGTGGCGCAACCACTCAATGGCATCCAGGCCCGACGTCTGGTCGAGGTGGTAATCCATCAGCACCAGATCGGGATACCATCCTTCCAGCAGGCGCTCGCGATCGATCTGCTTGAGCGAAAGCGCACTGCGCACATCGCATCCCCAATGCCTGAGCAGGCCTTCCATGGCCTCGATGATCGAACGCTCATTGTCGACGCAGAGGACCTTGAGGCCTCGCGTGCCAAAATTGACTTCCGTCGGGGCAGGATTCTGTTCAACCACTGGACGAATGGTGCGGGTTGCGGGGAGGAACAGCGAGAACCGCGAACCGCGGCCTTCCGTGCTGTCCAGTTCCAGGGTCAGCCCAAGCGCCGTCACCAGGCGCTGCACGATGGACAGCCCCAGGCCCAGCCCCTGTGCCATGCGGGCGCCGCGCTCCAGCCGGGAGAATTCGGCAAACAGCAGGCCGTGCTGATCCCTGTTGAAGCCGATGCCGGTGTCGATCACGTCCAGCCGCAGCCGGTTGCCACGCCGCCGCAACCCGACCAGCACCTTGCCATCGGGATTGGTGTACTTGATCGCGTTCGATACCAGGTTCTGCACGATACGGCTCACCAGAGGGCGATCCACCAGGACCGAGGCCCCGGACGACACCACGCGCAGGGAAATATTGCGCTCCCTTGCCATGGGCCCGAACTCGACTTCGATCCGCTTGAGCAGGTCGCGCGCCGCAACCGGTTTGGGCGCCGGCTTGAGGGCGCCACTGTCAATCCGCGAGATATCGAGCAGCGCCGACATGATGTCTTCGACCGCCGTCAACGAGGCTTCGATGGCATTGGCCAGATCCGCCAGACCCGTTGATTTGGCGCGCTCGATCAGCGTCGAAGTATAAAGGCGTGCCGCGTTGAGCGGCTGCAGCAGATCGTGGCTGGCCGCCGCCAGAAACCGCGTCTTGTCGTGATTGGCGGCATCGGCCTTGGCGCGGGCGCTCTCGAGTTCCGCATTCACCCGCGTCAGTGCCGCCGTGCGTTCGCTGACGCGGGCTTCCAGGGACAGATTGACCTGCTCGAGTGCCCGTTCGGCCTTCACCCGGGCCGTGACATCGGCAAGGGCGATCACCAGTCCGCCGTCCGGCAGCCGGCTGGAGTGAAACTCCAATGTCTGCCCGTCCTTGGATGGCCTTTGCGTTATCGTCATCGGGGATGAGGTCAGCAGGTTGATTCGCTCGATGCCCAGGCGTGCGGCGTCGCCCTCCCCGAGATCGCCCCGGTCTGCCAGAAAGAGCGCAATATCGAACAGCGGCG
>CAXBKI010000257.1:0-5028 GCA_963975955.1 uncultured Devosia sp. | reverse complement strand
TGCATGTCGGTCACTTCCTCGGGCCGCTCATCGATCAGCAGCACGATCAGGTAGCATTCAGGGTGATTGGCAGCGATAGATTGTGCAATATTCTGCAACAGTACCGTCTTACCGGTACGTGGCGGAGCAACAATTAAGGCGCGTTGCCCCTTGCCCAGTGGAGCCACCAGATCGAGCAGGCGAGCCGAGCGATCCTTGACCGTGGGATCGGGCAATTCCATGCGCAGCCGCTCTTCCGGATAGAGCGGGGTGAGGTTGTCGAAATTGACCTTGTGGCGCACCGCCTCGGGGTCTTCGAAATTGATGGTATTGACCTTGAGCAGCGCAAAATAGCGCTCGCCATCCTTGGGAGACCGGATTTGGCCTTCGACCGTGTCGCCGGTCCGCAGACCAAAGCGACGGATTTGGCTCGGGCTGACATAGATGTCGTCAGGACCGGGTAGGTAATTGGCGTCGGGCGAGCGCAGGAACCCGAAGCCGTCGGGCAGAATTTCCACCACGCCTTCCCCGGTAATATCCACTTCCTGGGCGGCCAGTTCCTTGAGAATGGCAAACATCAATTCCTGTTTGCGCATCGTCGAGGCATTCTCGACCTCGTGTTCTTCGGCGAACACCAGCAATTCGGCCGGAGATTTGGCCTTGAGCTCGCTGAGCTTCATATTCTGCATGTAATCGATAAACCCTTGAGGGAAATCTGGACGAATAGTTCAGTTTGGGAGGGGTAGGCACCGCGCAGCGACCCGGGCGGGTCGGCTTGTGAATGGGATGCGTTGAAAATCACATAACGCGATCCAGCGGCAGTTTCAAGGAAGAAGCGCCAACAAGGCTGCAGATTCACGTGAAACGTCGCGCTATCGGGCGGGGCGAATTGCACTGATGGCGCGATTCATGGCGAGAACTGGCCTTGATGCCGCTGGGCTAGAACGGCCTTACGATGACCATGATGACAATCACGATGGCCATCACGAAGGGAACTTCATTGATCGCCCGGAAAAACTTGTGGCTTCGGGTGTTACGGTCCTGGGCGAAAGCCCGCAGCAGTGAACCGTAAAAGCCCTGCACGCCGCTCAGCGCAATCACCATCAGCGCCTTGACCCACATCCAGCCCATGGAAAAATCCACCAGACCGAAACCAAAGGCCAGCCACAATCCGAAAATCCAGGTGGCGATCATCGATGGCACCATGATGCCGCGATAGAGCTTGCGCTCCATGGTCTTGAAGGTTTCGGACGCTTCCGAGCCCACCGCAACGCCGGCGTGATAGACAAACAGGCGCGGCAGATACATCAGCCCCGCCATCCAGGCGATCACGGACAGCACATGCAATGCCTTGACCCATTCCATTTCCAGCGACTCCTCAACAGCGCCTTGGCTTGCTAGCCGTTTTTGACCCGATCAACCAGCCGGGCAACATTCTCGATCGGGGTTTCCGGCACAATGCCGTGCCCCAGGTTAAAGACGTGGGGACGGTCGCTGAACGCGGCAATGATCGCGTCGATCCGCTCATCCAGCTGTGCCCCGCCCGCCACCAGGCGCAGCGGATCCAGACTGCCCTGTACCGCAAGCGTTGCGGGCAGATGCCGTGCGGCAAAATCGAGCGGCGTCGCATAGTCCAGGCCCAGCGCATTGACCCCGGTCTGCGCAGCATAGCGTGCGAGATTGCCGGCAGCGCCGCGGGGAAATCCGATGATGGGTGCATTGGGCACACGAGCGCGCACACCTTCGACGATGCGCCGGTTGGGGCCAATTACCCGTTCTTCAAAAGCCTCGTCATCCAGATTGAGGGCCCAGCTTTCAAACAGCTGCACCACGTCAGCACCGGCTGCAAACTGCGCCACCAGATAGTCGATGCTGGTTGCCACCAGAATATCCATCAAGGCGGCGAAAGCCTGGGGATGGCGTACGGCAAACAGCCGTGCGGCTGCCTGGTCGGTCGATCCCCGACCCCCGATCATATAGGTCGCCACGGTCCAGGGAGAGCCACAGAAACCGATCAGCGTCTTTTCAGGAGCCAGTGCTGCCTTGAGGCCCTTGAGTGTCTCCAGCACGGGTGCCAGGTGATCCATCGCCCGCTCTGGCTTGAGCTGGCCAATACTGGTCTCGTTGACGGCATCAAGCACCGGACCCTCGCCCTGTTCGAAGCGAAGGGCTTGCCCCAGTGCGTCGGGGATCACCAGAATGTCCGAAAACATGATTGCGGCGTCCAGATCGAACCGGCGCAGCGGCTGCAAGGAGACTTCGATGGCCAGTTCAGGCGTATAGCAAAGGTCGAGGAAGTTCTTCGCCTTGCTTCGGGTCTCGCGGTACTCGGGCAGGTAGCGTCCAGCCTGGCGCATGATCCAGACCGGTGGTCGCGCCTGGCGTTGACCCAGTACGGTTGCCAATAGGGGTTTGCAGGTCACGTCTTACTTCCCTTCCAAAACCCCAAAGAGTCTTTCTGACTTCGTATTTGTATTATCATGGCGGTGTTTTGAGGCAATTCACGTGCTTCCACAATTGCCCTGTGTCGTGGCACAAGCGCGCAGCCATATAGTTAATGCCGTGTTAATAGAATCCGGACCAGCGGCGTTCATCAACGGTTAACACTCCTTAACAAAGCCTTAAGAGGGCGACTCCGGAGTCAACGATTCGCTTTTGCGTGTGCAAAACCCCATGGTCAGCCCGTTCGTACCAGACACGGTTATCCCCATAGATATGCACGGCCTGCCGGCCCCACCCTGCCAGGCTGAAGTGTTAACAGTTCGGTAACCAGGTCGAACAACTTCGCGGTTCGGCCAAAGTCATGAGTCATTGTCACAACTTGGGCTTGAGCTGTGCATGACAGTGTGGAAAACATGGTCGCCATGCTGATCCTTGCCTCACAGAGTAAAACCCGCAAAGCCCTGCTGGAGCAGGCCGGACTGGAGTTTTCCACCGCACCCGCCGTGATCGACGAGCGGGCGCTCGAGACCGCTGCTGTCGCGGCCGGCGGCGATGGTCGCGACGTGGCTCTGCTACTGGCCAGGCACAAGGCCGAAGCCGTCGCCCGAAGCCATCCGGGAGCCTTCGTCATCGGTGCGGACCAGACCCTGAGCCTGGGCACCGAGCTTTTGCACAAGCCTGCCGACCGCGCCGATGCCGTGGCCCAGCTCGACCATTTGCGCGGCAAGACCCATCGGCTGCATGCCGGCGTGACGGTAGTGCGCGACGACGTCCTGCTGTGGTCCGATATCCAGACCGCTGAGCTGACGATGCGTGAATTTTCCGCCCAGGAGCGTGACGACGTGCTCGATCGCGAGGGCGACGCCATTCTGGCCTCGGTCGGCGGCTATCGGCTCGAAGGGCCCTCCATTCGTCTGTTTGAAAAGGTCGTCGGCGACTATTTCACCATTCTGGGCCTACCCCTGCTGCCGCTGCTGGCGGCATTGCGCACGATCGCGCCCGAGACTCTTAATTGACCCGCAAAGCCTTCGTCATCGGCCATCCGATCAATCACTCGCGCTCCCCAGTGATACATGGGGAATGGCTGGTCCAGAACGCCATTGCAGGCAGTTATGAGGCAATTGATGTGGCGCCGGCTGACTTGCCGGCCTTTTTTGAGCGGCTCCGGCGTGGTGAGTTTGCCGGCGGCAATGTCACCATTCCGCACAAGGAGGCGGTCTTTTCTCTCTGCGATGCCATCGACCCGCTCGCCAAGGTGATCGGCGCGGTAAACACTTTGGTTGTCACGGACGGCGCGGTTCACGGCAGCAATACCGACTATCTGGGCTTTCTGGGTAATCTGGACGCCGGGGCGCCCGGCTGGGACCAGTCGGGCCGACCCGTTATCGTCCTGGGAGCCGGCGGGGCAGCGCGCGCCGTCCTGGTGGCCCTCAGGAGCCGCGGCATGGCGGTCCACCTGCTCAACCGGACCGGCGCGACAGCCGAAAGGCTGGCTGAGCAGATCGATGGTGCCATTGCCCCCGGCGTGCTTGAAGATTTCAATTCTCTGGCGCCCCAGGCCGGTCTGGTCGTCAATACCACTTCGGTCGGAATGCATGGCACGCGCTTTGCCGGACTTGATCTTGCCCTGCTGCCAGGCGACGCACTTGTCACCGACATTGTCTATGTTCCCCTCGTGACACCATTGCTTGCCGACGCCAGGGCATTGGGCCTGAACACCGTGGATGGGCTGGGCATGCTGCTGCATCAGGCGGTACCTGGGTTTGAGGCCTGGTTCGGCGTGCGCCCCGAGGTCACGCCATCCCTGCGCGCTGCCATTGAGGCGACTTTGGAGCACGCGCCTTGAGCATGTGGCGCATTGGATTGACCGGCTCGATCGCCACCGGCAAATCCACCGTGCTGGGGGCCTTTGCCTATCTGGGTGTCCCGGTGCTTTCTGCCGATGCCGTGGTCGCCGAACTCTATGCCGGCGAGGCCGTCGCGCCGGTGGAGGCGCTGTTTCCCGGCACCGCGCGCGATGGCGTCATCGACAGGGTGGCCCTGTCGAAGGCCCTGGCTGCCGATCCATCTGGTTTTGCTCGCCTCGAGGCAGTCGTTCACCCCCTGGTGCGCGAGCGCATCGCCCAGTTTCTCGATCAGGCGGAGGCGCAGGGCCACGCGCTCGCCGTTGTGGAAGTGCCACTCTTGTTTGAGAGTGGCTTTGACTATGGCTTTGACGCCATTGCCGTGACCTGGGTGGATCCGGCCATCCAGCGCCAGCGCGCCCTGGCCCGGCCGGCAATGAGCGGGGAAAAACTCGATACCATCCTTGCCCGCCAGCTGCCGCAGGCCGAAAAGAAACAGCGGGCCAGCTATCTGTTCGATACCGGTCTGCCAATTGACCAGACCCGGCAGATGGTGGCGGCACTGGTGGCCAGCATTCGGGCGAAGGACACCACATCATGACACGCGAAATCGTTCTGGATACCGAAACGACCGGCCTTTCGCCCGCCGGCGGAGACCGGCTGGTGGAAATCGGTTGTGTCGAGCTGATCAATCACATCCCGTCCGGACAGCATTACCATGTCTATCTCAACCCGCAGCGCTCCATGCCCGAAGAAGCGGTCC
>CAXBKI010000256.1:0-5038 GCA_963975955.1 uncultured Devosia sp. | reverse complement strand
CCATGTCGACCAGTTTGGGCGCAATATCGGCGGGCTTTGGCAAGGTATCGGGATCTTCCCCCGGCATCGCCTTGGCCCGCATCGCCGTCCGCACGATACCGGGGTAAAATACGTTCACCTTGACCTTGGACTGCTCCATTTCGGCGGCGTAGGATTTGACCATGGCATCCACGGCGGCCTTGCTGGCGGCATAGAGGCCCCAGAAGGGCCGGGCTGACTTGGCCGAAGACGACGAGACGAAAACGGCGCGACCGGCTTCGGCCTGGCGCAGCAGCAGGTCGGCCGAGCGGATCAGTCGGTAATTGGCCGTCACATTGACCGCCATCACCTTGTCGAAATCCTCGGGCTTCACATGGGGCAGGGGGCTGAGCACCCCGAGCTGACCGGCATTGGCGATCAGGCCGTCCAGAGCGCCCCAGCGTTCAAAGATTGCCGCACCCAGTCGATCGATGGCATCGCCGTCCCGCAGGTCCAGCGGTACCAGCGTCGCCGAGGATCCGAGGTCCTGGATCTCGTCGTCGAGCTCCTCGAGGCCGCCAACCGTGCGCGCCACGGCAACCACATGGGCACCGCGCCGCGCCGCCTCGACGGCAGCGGCATAGCCGATACCACGCGACGCGCCGGTCACGAGGATGACCTTGCCGGCCAGGTCCTGGCTCATTTGATCCTGTGGTGCAGCCATCAACCGGCCTCTTTCAGCAGAGAAATGTGTTTGGGCTCGTTCTTGCTGCGACCGTCCAGATCGGTCAGTTGCGTCGGATACTCGCCGGTAAAATAGTGGTCGGTAAATTGCGGGGCACTGGGATTGCGCTTTTCCCCGCCCACGGCTTCGTACAGCCCGTCAATGGAGAGGAAAGCCAGCGAATCCGCGCCGATGAACTTGCACATGGATTCAAGGCTATCATGCTGGTTGGCCAGCAGCTTTTCAGGATCCGGCGTGTCGATGCCGTAATAATCTGAATAGGCGATCATCGGGCTGGCCACGCGAATATGGACTTCCGTCGCGCCGGCGTCGCGGATCATCTGCACGATCTTGATCGAGGTGGTGCCTCGCACGATGGAATCATCGACCAGCACGACCCGCTTGCCCGCGATCTCGGCGCGGTTGGCCGAGTGCTTGAGCTTGACGCCAAAGGCGCGGATCGACTGCGTGGGCTCGATGAAGGTGCGGCCGACATAATGGTTGCGGATAATGCCCAGTTCGAACGGAATGCCGCTGGCCTGCGCAAAGCCGATCGCGGCGGGTGTACCGCCATCGGGAACCGGCACCACGACGTCGGCTTCGACCGGCGCTTCCTTTGCCAGGTTCATCCCCATGCGCTTGCGGGCGCTGTAGACGCTGCGTCCCGAAACCATCGAATCGGGCCGGGCGAAATACACATATTCGAACAGGCAGGGCCTCTCGGGCTGCTTGCCCGCCTGCTTGCGGGCTTCGATGCTGATCGAGCCATCGGGCTGGACTTCGCAGATCACGACCTCGCCGTTCTCCACGTCCCGGATATAGGTGGCCCCGATCATGTCGAGCGCGCAGGTCTCCGAGCAGAAGATCGGCTTGCCGTCGAGTTCGCCCATCACCAGCGGCCTGATGCCGATTGGATCGCGCGCGGCGATCAGCTTGGTCCGGGTCATCGCCAGCATGGCGTAACCGCCTTCCATCTGGCGGATGGCGTCGATGAACCGATCGGTGCTTGAGCTGTGGCGTGATCGCGCCACCAGGTGCAGCACCACCTCGGTGTCCGAGGTCGACTGGCAGATCGCGCCCGTCGCGATGATCTGCCGGCGCAATGTCAGGCCATTGGTGAAATTGCCGTTGTGGGCGATGGCGATGCCGCCGTCGCCCAGTTCTGCGAACAGCGGCTGCACATTGCGCAGCGCCACTTCACCCGTGGTCGAATACCGCGTGTGTCCCATGGCCATCGTGCCGGGCAGCTTGGCCAGCAGGGCCGGGTCGGTGTAGTGATCCCCGACCAGCCCCATGCGCTTCTCGGCATAGAACTGGCGGCCATCGAAGCTGACGATACCGGCCGCCTCCTGTCCGCGATGCTGCAGGGCGTGCAGCCCCAGCGCGGTGAGCGTGGAAGCGTCAGTGTGTCCCAAAATGCCAAACACGCCGCACTCTTCGTGCAGCGTGTCGCCATCGAGATCGAAACGGTCATCGTTTGGATGGTTCAACGGGTTCTCCATGCCAATGCTGGCTCAACCGCGACCACATTGGATCGCGCCGTGCGAACGGACCAGAGCTGGAACTGTCTCCATTCTGTAGTCCATTTAGTCAGTTTCGACCATTGCCTCGCGAGGCGGGTCAGGGTTGCGGCGGGAGCGGTACCCTCGCCGCAGGGTCAAACCAGGCGTCAGGTGCCAGCGGGGGGCGACAGCAACGACCCGTCTTCGGTGGCATCCGTGCCGTCTTCGACCGGGGCCACCGGGCCGCCCGAGTTTTCATCGGTCAGGCCCGTGCCGCCCTTGAGAATCTGGGTCACCTGCTGCTCGAGCTCGGTGGGCAGCATGGAAATCAGCGTATTGCCCATCGACTGCAGATGCGGCAGCGACTGCGAATTGGCAGCCCAGGGTGGCAGGCTGTTGGGCAGCAGCCAGGTGCCGAAAATGGTGATGACGATGGCGATCAGGATGCCGCGCATCACGCCGAACACAAAGCCCAGCGTGCGATCGATCGGCCCAACGCGGCTGTCGACCACGAAATCGGCAATCCGCATGGTCAGCAGGTGCAGCACGATCAGCGCAACGATGAACGTCACCACAACGGTGGCAATATCGGCCACCGTCGCTTCGGCAATGTAGTTGCGTGCAATTTCCGGATGGTACTGCCACATGTAAATGGCAATGGCAGCCGAGCCGGCCCATGTCGCCAGCGACAGCACTTCGCGGGTCAATCCACGCGCAGTGGCCAGAATGGCCGAAATCAGCACCAGCACACCCACACCAACGTCGAACGCTGTCAGCATCTTTGTTCGCTAAGCTCCTGTAGCCGCCCTCGGCTGTGTTGGGCCTCGTTTAGCGACTTTGCGCGCTGCTGCCAAGGGTTGCCCGGCCCTTCGCTCACGATCTGCCCACAAACCATGTCAGTGTCGCGCCCTTACCACTCTTCGCGGTCTGGCTCGCGCGGCTTGCCGTTGGCGGCAATCTGTCCGACCAACTGCTCCAGCGTGCTGTACTCCGAGACTGCCATGCCGCTATTGCGGTCTGCGTTGGACAGCCGGCCGGTCGATACCGACTTGAAGCCCAGCTTTTGCGCCTCGCGCAGCCGCAGCGAACCATGCACCACCGGTCGCACCCCGCCGGCCAGCGAGATTTCCCCGAAATAGACCGAGTCCGAGGGCAATGGCGAACTGGTCAGCGAGGATATCAGCGCGGCAGCGACGGCCAGGTCGGCTGCCGGCTCATTGATCTTCAATCCGCCAGCGACATTGAGGTAGATATCATTGGCGCCGATCCGCACACCGCACCGGGTTTCCAGCACCGCCACCACCATCGATAGCCGCGAGGAATCCCAGCCCACCACGGCCCGTCGCGGCGTGCCCAGCGGCGAGGGCGCCACCAGCGCCTGAATTTCGATGAGAATCGGCCGCGTGCCCTCTATTCCGGCAAACACCGCCGAGCCCGCCGCGCCCTCGTCGCGCTGGTCCAGAAACAGTGCCGATGGGTTGGCGACCTGTTCGAGGCCCAGTTCGGTCATGGCGAACACGCCGATTTCATCGGTCGCGCCATAGCGGTTCTTGACGCCGCGCAGGATCCTGAAGGTATGGCTGCTGTCGCCTTCAAAATACAGCACGGCATCGACCATGTGTTCCACCACGCGGGGACCGGCGATCTGCCCGTCCTTGGTGACGTGGCCCACCAGCACCACTGCGGCGCCACTCTTCTTCGCAAAGCGCGTCAGCGCCTGGGCCGAGGTGCGCACCTGCGTCACCGTGCCCGGCGCGCTGTCCACCCGGTCGGTCCACAGGGTCTGGATGGAGTCGATGATCACCAGATCGGGGGCAGGGCCGCTTTCCAGCGTCGCCAGGATGATTTCGACATTGGTCTCTGCCGCGAGCAGCACAGGGGCTTCGCCCAATCCCAGGCGCTGCGCCCGCAGCCTTACCTGGGCCACCGCTTCTTCGCCTGAAACATAAACCACGCGCCGGCCCAGATTGGCCAGGGCGGCCGCGGCCTGCAGCAGCAGCGTCGACTTGCCGATCCCGGGATCGCCGCCCACCAGCAGGGCCGAGCCCATGACAAAGCCGCCCCCTGTCACCCGGTCAAGTTCGGCAATGCCGCTGACGACGCGGGCGGCACTTTCGGTCTCGCCCGACAGCGGCACCAGATTGGTGGGGCGTCCGCCCGCCTTGGCCGACTTCGGCCCCGCGCCGACGCCCGAATCGGTCATTTCCTCGACGATGGTGTTCCACTCGCCACAGGCGTCGCATCGCCCTTGCCATCGGGTTGTCGTGGCGCCACAGGCCTGGCAGACGAAAGACGAGCGGGATTTTGCCAAGACAGACCTTTCCGGGAGCTGGCAGTCGCGCTGGCGCGACGCCGTCAATGTGCCCGCGATACTAGTCGATCAGCGCGGATGCGCAAGAACAAACCGCGAACTTATTCGGGTGGCAGATTGCCATCGCCCACATAATTGCGGTTGTAGCGCCCCTTGAGCGAGGTCAGTACCTCATAGCCGATCGTGCCGGCCGCATCGGCCTGGTCGTCGACGCTGATATTGGGGCCAAGGATCTCGGCGCCTTCGCCCGGATTGGGAATATTGGCGCCCAGTTCAGTGATATCGACCACGCACTGGTCCATCGACACCCGCCCGATCACCGGGCACAGCTTGCCGCCGATGGCCACCTTGCCGCCGGGGCGCGTATTGGTTCCCGACAGGCTGCGGAAGAATCCGTCGGCATAGCCATGCCCGACAATCGCCAGCCGGCTGTCGCGTGACAGGGAATAGCTCGCGCCATAGCCCACCGTTTCCCCGGTCCGGGCTTCCTTGACCTGCAGGATCGGCACATGCAGCGTCACAACGGTTCCCATCGGGTTCTTG
>CAXBKI010000255.1:0-5064 GCA_963975955.1 uncultured Devosia sp. | reverse complement strand
ACGCGCGATCGCCTCCACGGTCGTTCTCGCCCACCCGGCCTGGTACGCCCAGCAGGGCTATATCGTCGTGGTCCAGGATGTGCGTGGCACGGGTGACTCCGGTGGCGATTTCCAGCCCTTGCTCAATGACGCGGCCGACGGTGCTGCGACACTGGACTGGGCGGCCGCCCTCCCCGGCTGCACCGGCAAGATCGGGCTGTATGGCTTCAGCTACCAGGCTGCGACGCAATATCTGGCTATCGCCGGCGGCGGACGCCGACCAGACGCCATTGCCCCGGCAATGGGTTCCTGGAATCCACGGCAGGACTGGGCCTATCAGGGCGGCGCATTCCGCTATGAACTCTGCGTCGGATGGGCGCTGCAGATGGCGCTCATCAAGGCCCGGCGTCTCAAGGATGAGGCGGCCATTGCCGCCTTCAGCGCTGCGCACACCCTGGCGGAGATCGAGACTGCCCTGCTGGCGCGGCCCGACCTGTCCCACCTGCAACAATGGCAGCAGGCAGACGCCGATCACTGGCCCCTGATCGCTGCAGGCGATCTGCTGAGGGACGACAGCCTCGACATCCCCGCCCTGCATATCGGCGGCTGGAACGACTACCTGTTGGCCGGCACGCTGAGCGCCCACCACGCCTTTGCCGCCGCCAACCCCAGGAGCAGCCATCTGCTGATCGGCCCTTGGGCGCATATTCCCTGGGGACCGCTGGCAGGCGTCACCGATATGGGGCCCGAGGCCGATTTCGCCGTCGACCGGGCGCAGGTCGCCTTCTTCGATTTCTATCTCAAGGGACTCGGCCCCCGACCGGTTCCCGTTCGCAGCTTCGACATGGGCATCCGCGCCTGGTCCAGTTACCAGACCTGGCAGCAAGAGCAGCCCCTAACCCTGTTTCTGGGCTCGACCGGTCTGGCCGCCGCGCAAACGGGCGATGGGCGATTGCAGGCCACTCTGGGGCCAGCCGGAACCGACCGCTTTGTGTCCGATTCAACGCGTCCGGCGCCGCTGGTTGGCGGTCCGGTCGGCACGCCGCCCGGCTTTGTCGATCGTCGCCTGGCCGACGCGCGCTCCGATGTCGCCGTCTATACCCTGCCGGCCCTGCTGCGGCCGCTGGCGCTGGCCGGGCGATGCGATGTCACAATCTGTGTCGATGTCGACGCCGAAATATTCGACCTCTGCGCCACGCTGTCGCTGGTGACGCCCGATGGCGGTGCGCATGTGCTGGCGACAGGCATTGTCCGCCATCATGGCAGCGGTCGTCATGAGCTCACCATCGACCTGCAGGCCATTTGCGCCACCGTCGGTCGCGGCTGCGCCCTGCGCCTGTCGCTGCAGGGGGCGGCTTTTCCCGCTTTTGAAATACCTGGGGCCGGCAGTGCCACCAGCTACTGCATCCACCACGGCGGCGCGCGGCCATCGCGTCTGCGCCTGACCCCTGCACCTGAGGACCACATCAATGGCCGCTAGACCCTATCTGACGCTCGACAATGTAACCGCACTCTACGGCGAATCCCGCGCCGTAGACGGTCTGACCATCGAGGTGTCCAAGGGTGAACTGGTCTCCCTGCTGGGCCCCTCCGGTTGCGGCAAGACGACAACACTGCGCATGGTCGCCGGCTTCGTAAAGCCGTACGAGGGCCGCATTGTCCTCAACGACCAGGACATCACCACCAAACCCATTCACAAGCGCAATATCGGTGTCGTCTTCCAGTCCTATGCACTGTTTCCCCACCTGACGGCGCTCGACAATGTCGGCTTCGGCCTGCGCATGCGCAATTTGCCACTGACCCAGTGCCGCGAACGGGCGCGGGCCATCCTTGACCTTGTCGGCCTGGCCAATCTGCACGATCGCTATCCCTCGCAGCTTTCCGGCGGGCAGCAGCAACGGATCGCGCTGGCACGCGCCCTGGTGATCGAACCCGAGGTGCTGCTGCTCGATGAGCCGCTTTCCAATCTGGATGCCCATTTGCGTGCCGACATGCGCACGGAAATCCGCACGCTGCAGCAGCGACTGGCAATCACCACCATTTTCGTCACCCACGACCAGGCCGAAGCCCTGGCGATCTCCGATCGCATTGTGGTGATGAGCAAGGGAGTGATCAGCGAGATGGGCACCCCTTCCCAGCTCTGCGACACCCCCCACTCCGCCTTTACCGCTTCATTTCTTGGCGCGCGCACGGTGATCGATGGCAAAAGCGCCAATGGCGTGTTTGCCGCGCCAGGGCTGACCTGCGCGGGGGCCCCGGATGGCGCCACGCAACTGGTCCTGCGCGCGGCGCGTCTGCGGCTGTCCGATGACGCCGGCCCGCTTGCCGTTTCCGGCACTCTGATGAGTTCAGCCTATCTCGGGGACACCTACGAAGTGGACGTCGAATCCGCCGCCGGCCGGATCCGACTGATCGTGCCCTCGGATCTGCCGCCGCCGCCCGTGGGAACGGCCTGCCGCGTGCAGGCCCAGCCCGGCGGCATCACGTTCATCTGACCTATCAACCCTGCAGGAGCCGATCGATGAAACTGTCACGTCGTAGCGTCAACAAACTGATCCTTGGAGCGGGCCTGGCAGCGCCCTTCCACTTTGTCCGCCCCGCCATCGCCCAGCCCATGCCCGGCGACGAACTGGTGGTCGGCATCTGGGGCGGTGCCCAGGAGGCCATCGTCAAGGAATTCGTCGAACCCGCCATCGTCGAAAAATATGGCTGCAAGGTCAGCTATGTGCTCGGCGGCACCGGTGACCGGCGCGCCGTCGCCTATGCCGAACGCGGGCGCCCCAGCTTCGACGTCATCTACCTCAACATTTTCGAAAGCCGCCAGGCCGTCGCCGACGGCGTTACCCAGGCACCGACCGAAGCCGTCCCCAATTACGAATATCTCTACCCGGCAGCCCGCAAGGGCGGCTATGGCGTTGCCTTCAACCCATGCACCATCGTCTACGACAAGACCAAGGCTTCCAAGCCCGTCACCTCCTGGAAGGACATGTGGAATCCGGAATGGAAGGGCCGCATTGCCTGGCCCGTCGGGGTTGGCGCCGAAGGCATTGCCGGCATGGTCATGGCGGCCCGCGTCTGGGGTGGCAGCGAAAGCGACATGGAGCCCGGCTTCGCCAAGATCCAGGAACTGAAACCCTTCCCCGCCATCAATTCGAGCCAGGCGCAGCTGTTCGAGATGTTCGATCAGGGGCTGTGCGACATGTCGGTCGAATTCGGCAGCTTCACCCGTACCTATGCCGAAACGCGCAATCCCAACATCGCCATCGCCGACCCGGTCGAGGGCCAGGCGCTGACCATGAACGTCGCCTGCATCACCGAGGGCACGCGCAACCAGGTCCTGGCGGAAGAATGGGTCAACCTGCACCTGAGCGAGCCCTGCATGCTGGCCTATGCCGAGAAGATCTACTATTCCCCCACCGTCTCCAACATCACCGTTCCCGACGCCCTCAAGCCCAAGCTGGTGCTGGGCGATGACGTCGCCAAGCTGGTCGATTTCGATTGGGACACCATCATTGCCAACAAGGACAAGTGGCAAGCCCGCTTTGACCGGGAGATCGCCGGATGACCCGCTGGATCGGACCGCTCCTTGCTGCGCCCGTTACATTATGGCTGATCTTTGCTTTCGGTGCGCCGATGGTGGTCGTGGTTCTGCTCTCGCTGCATGAACTCAAGGACCCTTTTGCACCGGTGCTGCAGTCACCCTCGCTGGCGCAGTTCATCGAGATAGCGTCCGATCCATTCTATTTCCGGGTTATCTCGGAAACGATCCTGCTGGGCATCGCCGTCACCCTGGTGACGGTGCTGCTCGCCTATCCGGTGGCCTATTGGCTCGCCCGCATGCCATCGCGCTTTCGCGCGGTGGCCTTTTCGGTAATCCTGATCCCCTTGCTGACAAATGTCGTGGTGCGGTCGCTTGGCATCATCCTGCTGCTGGCGCCCGAGGGGCTGATCAACACGGTGACCGGGCTGGTCGGTATTCCTGCCGCGCGCACCATGCTGTTCAACCACGGTGCCGTCATCGTCGCCCTGGTCCAGGTATTCATGCCCTTCATGGTGCTGGCGCTTTACGACACGCTGCAGAATACCTCGCCGCGCGTGCACGAGGCGGCGCAAAGCCTTGGCGCGTCTCCGGCCGTCCGCTTCCTGACGGTGGACCTGCCCCTGTCCCTGCCGGGCCTGCGCACCGGCATCGTCATTGTGTTCCTGATGTCGACCACCTCGTATGTGTCGGCCAGCATGCTGGGCGGCAGAAAAGTGTGGACGACCGGCATGCTGATCTATCAGGAAGCGCTGCAGAGCCTGAACGCGCCCATGGCGTCGGCCCTGGCGCTGGTCCTGACCGCGACAGGCCTGGTCTTTGCGACGGCCTGCACCCTGGGGATCAACCGCCTGATGCCATGGCTGCGTGCCCGGCGGGGCAATCCCCTCACCCTGCCGGCCGGGCTGGTGAGCGTTCTGGACGCCGTGGGGCCGCTGCTCTCGCGCCTGCTGCTGACCGCCGCGCTGGCGCTGCTGCTCCTGCCCCTGTTCCTTGTCTGCATCCAGAGCTTCAACGATGTGCCCCAGGCCACTGCGGCCGGCTTCCGGGGCTTTACCCTGCGCTGGTACGAAGCCATCCTGTTCAACGGCGCCTATGGCGATGCCTTCTGGGTCTCGGTGCGCCTTGCCACCGTGTCCATGATCTGCGCGGTCGGCCTGGCGCTGCCGGCGGCCTTTGCACTGGCCCGCTACCCGTTCAGGGGCCGCTCGGCACTGCTGGCCTTCTGGCTGTTGCCGCTGTCCTTGCCCCATGTCGCCATTGGCATCGGCCTGCTGCGCCTGCTGCAGCTCTATATAATGATCCCGCCATTCGCCGGCCTCGTGGCAGTCCATGTCGTGGTGACCCTGCCATTCGCCATCACGCTGATGACAGCATCCGTCATGAGCCTGGATCGCGCGCAGGAAGAAGCCGCCGAAAGCCTGGGCGCCAATCCGCTGCAGCGATTTGTCCGCATCACCTTGCCGGCGCTGGCGCCGGGCATTTTTGCCGCCGCGATCATCTCGTTCCTGGGCAGTTTCGAAGAGGTGACGGTGACGAGCTTCCTG
>CAXBKI010000254.1:0-5085 GCA_963975955.1 uncultured Devosia sp. | reverse complement strand
CGGCAAAGGTGCGGTCTTCGTGCACCTTGATCACCGCGGCCGATATTTCGGCCTCGCGCCGTAATTGTGGGGTCGTGTAGGGAATGCGCAGGTCCCGGGCCCAGTCCCGCCACTGCTCGACAAACAGGTTCGAGGTCTCCTGATAATCGTCCGCCAGTCCCGAACGGGAGAGGGTCCGCGCGCCTTCAAGGGTCTCGGCAAAGCCCAGCGACAGCGTGCCGCTATTGGCAGCCAGCTCGCCCATCAGGGCGACATTGCCATTGCCGGCATGGGGGTATTGCCAGGTCATGGCGCCGTTGCTGGTGAAATCCTGCCAGCCATCGGAGACGCCGACATAGCCGGCACTGCTGCGGCTGAAATCGGCATCGGCGCGCAGGCACAGCGCAACATTGCCCGAGGCTGCCGCCAGTTCCTCGCCGGCCCAGGCGTCGTTGGCGCTGCTCGAATTCAGATGCGGCGCCAACAGGGCATACAGGCGCACATCGTCTCCCGACAGGTCATAGCGGATCAGCATGGTATCGCGCAGCGGATGGCACAGGAACTCCAGTTCCAGCCGGTATCCGGGCCCTTCGTGGACAATCCTGGGCAGGGGCACCGGATCGTGGGGGGTGGAAATTGTGTAGCGGCTGGCCCGCTTCACCTCGGTCCAGCCGGCAGGACCGGCGACAATAAAGCCGAGATCGCGGATCTGGGGATGGCCGGTGGAGGGCCAATAGACCTCGTTGACAATGCCGTGGCCAATGGTGGCCCAGATCCGGCTCGAGCCCAGTGCGGTGGTGACCGCGTCCTTGTCGCTCGACGACCAGGTGGGGGCAATGCCCGGCGCGCCGGGCGGCAGCTGTTCTTGGTCCATGGCCGCTAGTCTCCTGTCGTGGTCTGATCGGGGCCGGACGCGTGCGGATTGTCCTGCCAGAGACGAAAACCACCCACGAAAGCCTTGTCATTGTCGCCGCGCTGGCAATGGGGCGGCAAGTCATCGAGGTGATCGACATTGCCGCCGCCGATCACGACATAATCGGGCTCCAGCGCAGCGGAGAGCTTTTCAACGACGTCGAACACGGTTTTGCGCCAGTGCTTGGTGCCGCGCTTTCTGCGGCTGGCGTCACTGACATAGTCCTCGAAGGTCCTGCCTTTTCTATAGGGCAGATGCGCCAGTTCCATCGGCTCGGCCACGCCGTCCACGATCATCGCCGCGCCCAGCCCGGTGCCCAGGCCAAGAAACAGCATGCGCCCGCCGTGATAGCTGCCCAGGGCCTGCATCAAGGCGTCGTTGACGATCCTGACCGGCTTGCCCAGGGCTGCCGCAAAGTCAAAGCCCACCCAGCCCGCGCCCAGATTGTGCGGTTCGGCGATGGGCCTGTTGTGCGTCACCGGGCCGGGATAGCCGATCGAAATGCAGTCATAGTCCAGACCCTGGGCAAGCTGGATGACGGCAGCGCACATTTGCGCCGCCGTCAGCGTGGGGCCCGATGCCACGCGGCGCGGCTGCCCGCCAAGGCTGGTCAGGATCTTTACATGGCTGCCACCCACATCAATGCTCAGCACCGTCCCGTTGATGCTCATGGCTTTGGCTCCGTCGGAGGCTTTTCGAGGTGCCCGCCGAATGAGTAGCGCATCGCCGAGAGCAGACGGTCGGCAAATTCGGATTCGCCGCGCGAGCTGAAGCGGTCAAACAGCGCCGAAGCCAGCACCGGCGCGGGCACGCCGGTATCGATGGCCGCCTTGAGAGTCCAGCGCCCTTCCCCGGAATCGGAGACCCGCCCGCCAAAACCGGCCATTTGCGGATCGGCCTTGAGCGCACTGGCCGTCAGATCGAGCAGCCAGGAGCCGCAGGCAGATCGAGATCGAACCGGTAGTATTGCGGCTCGGCCAATGGGGCCGTTTCAGCGTCGGCTGCCCGGGCCTCCGACCCGGAATTGGCGGCCTTGAGAATATTCATGCCCTCGGCATAGGCTGCCATCACCCCGTATTCGATGCCGTTATGCACCATCTTGACGAAGTGCCCGGCGCCGCTGGGGCCGCAATGGAGATAGCCGCGACTGGCCGTGTCGGGTCCTTCCCCGCCCGGCGCCAGGGTGGCAAAGACCGGGTCCAGACGCTGCACGACCGCGCCAGGTCCGCCGATCATCAGGCAATAGCCGCGATCGAGTCCCCAGACGCCGCCGCTGGTGCCGACATCGACATAGGCGATCTGCCGGTCTGCCAGCGCCCCGGCCCGATCGATGGCCTCGCGATAATCCGAATTGCCGCCGTCGATAATGGCGTCGCCTGCCGAGAGCAGGGGCGCCAGCTGGTCGACGACCCTGCCGGTGATGGCGGTGGGCAGCATGATCCAGACATGGCGGGGTCCCGTCAGGCGCGATACCAGCGCTTCGACACTGTCCGCGCCGATTGCGCCGTCCTTGACCAGGGCGGCGACGGCCTCCGGGTTGACGTCATAGACCACGCATTGATGCCCGTCGCGCATGAGCCGCCGCACCATATTGGCGCCCATCCGCCCCAGACCCATCATTGCTATCTGCATTGCACTTTTCCTTGCTTGGACTGTCCTGGCATTGCTCGCTCGGTGCGCGCCCGTCAGGATGGTTTGTTTTGAGGCGCCGCAACAAGCTATTTCCGATGGCCTGCCGGGCCGCCGGGCCCGGCCGATCCTGCCGCCGCTGCCCCCAGGCTCTAGCGACGCCAATTTGCCCCGAACTGTGCTGGACTTTACAAATTCGCAAGACTGCCGGCCGAGGGGCCGAGGCCGGGCACAGGGTGATCGCATCGGCGTCGCTGACCGCCAGCTGCCCGGCGCTGCCAGCCGGCCGGCAGTCTTGCACTTTTGTAATGTTGGTGACAGCGCGCGGTATAGCGGGGGCGCCATGGTGCAGGCCTTGAGCGTGATCTGCCGGGCCGGGCCTTGTCGGCGCTGGCTTTGGGATCACCGTTGCAGCCTGTGCCAGGACCGAGATGCCCGAGCCTATCGCCTCCAAGCTTGTCGCCATTGCCTATCCGACGCCGGCGCTGGCCCTTGCCGGCCGCGAGGCCGTGCTGCGGCTGGGCGCCGATTTCCTCGATGACGTGGGGGATGCGGTGATCGCCAGTGTCGACCGGCACGGCGTTATTGCGCTCGATCAGCTGGCCAATCTCTGGTCAGGCACCGCCAAGGGCACGATGCTGTGGCGTCTGCTGTCGGGCCTGCTGTTCCTCTATCCGCTGCTGGGGGTGCTCAAGGCGGAAACCGCGGCGCAGCTCGCGTCAGCCCTGGACGCCTTCGGGCTGGCCGAGCGGGATCTGTCCGGCATACGCCAGCACCTGCGCCCGGGTCAGGCAATGCTGTTTCTGTGGCTGGCCCGGCATGGGCCGGACGAGCTGCCGGCCGGGTTCAGGCCGGGCGGGCAGGCCCTGCCTGTTGCCGTGGACGCGGCAAAGCTGCCGCTGGTGCGCGCCGCCTTCGCCCAGGCGCATCAGGAGGCCCGGCAGCAACGGGAAACGGCCTATAGTGGCCGCTATGTCGGCCACTAGCGCCAGGGCGGGCCTGTCGGCAGTCGGGGACGCGCTGGGCCGGGCGCCTTTGACCTTGCCGCGCGGGGATAAATCGATAGATCATGCGTCCGAAAGGCAGCCAATGAAGATACTGATCGCTGAAGACGACCGGACATCGGCGGAGTTCCTGCGCAAGGGGCTCACCCAGGAAGGGCACAGCGTGGAGGCAGTGATCGATGGACGCGATGCCATGTCCTACTGCCTCTACAATCAGTGCGACCTGCTGATACTGGACCGGATGATGCCGGGCATGGATGGCCTGTCCGTGCTCAAGGCGCTGCGCGCTGCGGGGCGGCGGTTGCCGGTGATCTTCCTGACGGCGATGGGCGACGTGGATGACCGGGTGGAAGGACTGCTGGCGGGCGGCGACGACTATCTGGTCAAGCCGTTCCACTTCTCCGAACTGATGGCCCGCATCACGGCGCTCGGCCGGCGGCCGCAGGAAGCCAGCCTGACCACCAAGCTGACGGTGCACGATCTCGAACTGGACCTGATGAGCCACATGGCGCGCCGCGGTGGCACGCCGATCGAGCTGCTGGCCAAGGAATATGCCCTGCTCGAGATCCTGATGCGCAATGCCGGGCGCATCCTGACCAAGACCATGCTGCTCGAGCAGGTGTGGGATTTCAACTTCGATCCCCGGACAACGGTGGTGGAAACCCATATGAGCCGGCTGCGAACCAAGATCGACAAGCCATTCGATGTTGCGTTGATCCACACCACAAGGAATTCGGGCTATTCCATCCACGCGCCACGCTAAGGCCACGTCGGGCGAAGCCTTTCGCTCCATGATGCTGGTAACGGCCATTCTTGCGGTCGTGCTGGGACTGGCGGGCTGGCTGGTCTATGCCCGCACGACCGGCGCACTGGATGCCGAGCTGCGCTCGCGCATTCGCGAGGATTTCGCCCTGATGCAGGACGCGCATGCGCGCGCAGGCGAACAGGGCCTGGAGCAGTTCATCAGCTGGGCGATGGCGACGCGGTCGGGCGATGACTTTGCCTTTGGCATGTTCACTCCGGCCGGCGTGCATCTGAGCGGCAATGTCGACGACATGCCCGGCTTTAAGGGCTGGGGCCAGATTGCGGCGCGGGGTGGCGAGCCCGGCCAGGCCAACACGATGCTGGGCTATGCCGGGCAGATCGGCGATCACATGGTGGTCGTCGCCCATTCCAGCGGCATTGTCTGGGCCACCGGCAACACGGTGCTCGAAGCGCTGGTGATCGCCGGCCTGGTCATTGCCCTGACCAGCCTGGCCACCGGCTATATCGTCACAGGCTGGCGCAGACGCTGGGCAGCGTGGCGGGCGGCAATAGCGATGTCAGGCTGCCGGTCAGCCCGCGCAATGACCAGATCGATTTTGTCTCGCGCCAGATCAATGGCTATCTGGACCGGCTGGCCGAGCTGATGGCCGGGATGCGCAATACCGCCATTGCCATTGCGCATGACCTGAAGTCGCCGCTGAACCGGGTTTCCATCCTGTTGCAGACCGCGGAGGCAGCCCAGGACGCCGACGAGATCCGTCTGCACCTGGACAAGGTTCACCACGAACTGGACGG
>CAXBKI010000253.1:0-5120 GCA_963975955.1 uncultured Devosia sp. | reverse complement strand
TTGCCCGCGCTCAATGGGGGGCGCAAGGTGCGGTTCATCTCCTGCCCGCAGGACTGGGCCTGTGCCGTTATCAACCGCAATCTGATTGCCGCCCACGGACTGACCGACCTGGTGGAGTTGATCGAGCCGGCCAACCGTTTCGAGATGGACACGCTGATCGCCGAGGCTGTCAGCCGCAATGAGCCGGTATTGATCTATTATTGGCAGCCCAATGCCGTGCTGGCCCAGCTCGACCTGGTCGCGCTGGACATGGGCGAATTCGACGGCGAGGCCGCCAAGTGCCTGGGCCAACGGCTGTGTACCGCGCCGCGTCCAAGCGCGTTTCCGTCCGAAACGATCCTGGTGGCCGTCAGCGAGTGGGTTTTTACCGATATTCCGGCCATTGCGGGATATTTCCAGCGCACCAGCCTGCCCCTGGGGGAAATGAATGCCCTGCTGGCTCAGCTGAATGAACCGGGCGGCAGTGTCGCCGGCGTGGCCGATCGCTTTGTTGCCGAGCGGGGCGATCTCTGGCGCGGCTGGGTTGACGCTGCGGCGCCCTAACGCATCGTTTACCGCGCGATTGCCTGCAGCGATCGGCGTCGTATCGTTGTCATGAAGGGGCTCTATTGTCAGATCCCCAATATTGAGGCTGCTCCCCTTAAGTGTCTGTAGTGACACAATATAACCGGGCTGCTTTACCGATTGTTCACGCCTGGCGGCCAAGTATGCTGCGCCCGGCATTATCGGGCTGGACCGGAATATTGCCATGCGCCGCAATCTAGCGCTCTCCGAGATTACCGACGGTTACCGAGGCGTCGCCATTGCTGCGGCGCTGGCGATCATATGCTCTGTCGGGGCCAGCGTGCTGGTCCTGCTCGGTTGGGTTCCCCGAGAGACGGCAACGCTTCCTGTGCTTACCGTGCTGACCGGCATGGCCGCGCTGGGGCTTCTGGCCATCGGATACCGCGTCGTCAGCCGACGCGTCGCCGCTGCAGGCAAGAACAGTCTCGATATCATCGCCTCGGTGCACCGTGATGCCCTGACCGGGGTGGGGACACGCTCGTATTTTCTCGAGACGCTGCGCAACGAAATCTACTACGGCTCGGAACGGGCGGTGGGCTATCTGCAGCTCGACATGGACAATCTCAAGGTTCTCAACGATAGCGCCGGACATGGCGCCGGCGACGCAGCCCTGCTGCATCTGGCAGCGACCATTCGCGAAATGCTGCCCGATGCGCTGGTCGGCCGGCTGGGGGGCGACGAGTTTGGCATTGCCGTTTTTGGTCACGACAACCGCCCGGCTCTCAAGCGGCTGGGTGAAGAACTGCTGCGTCGGCTCGAGCTGCCGGTCAGCATTGCGGGACGGCCGGTTCGGCTGGCCGCCACAATCGGCATCGCGCTGGCGCCGCTGGATGCAACAGATGTGGACGAGTTGATCTCCAAGGCCGACCTGGCGCTGTACAAGGGCAAGAAGAGCGGCCGTCACATGGTGGTGCCGTTTGACGCCGACTTGCTGGGCGACGAGCGCCATCGCCGCTTTGTCGAGCGCGAACTGCGTGCCGCCCTGATGCTCGATGAACTCGAACTGCATTACCAGCCCGTGTTTGACGCGGAGCGCAATATCAGCTCGCACGAGGCACTGATCCGCTGGCGCCACAAGGTGCGCGGCGTCATCGCGCCCAACCAGTTCATTGCCATTGCCGAAGAGAGCGACCTGATCGACAAGGTCGGCGACTGGGTCCTGCGCCGGGCCTGTCAGGATCTGCCGCAACTGGGCACGCCAGTGGCGGTCAATGTATCGCCGGCACAATTGCGGCACGCCGATTTCGCCCCGCGATTCGCAGCCGTTCTGGCTGAAACCGGAACAGATCCGCGCCTGGTGATCGTGGAAATCACCGAAACGGTGCCGCTCCAGTCCCGCGGCGTCGAACTGGCCAATGTCGACGCCCTCCGGGCGCTTGGCGTGCGGATTGCCATTGATGATTTCGGTGCCGGCCATGCGAGCCTGCAATATCTGCGCGGCTTCGCCTTCGACATCATCAAGATCGACCGCACCTATATAGGCAATCTGGCGGCCAGCCGGATCGACGCCATCATCGTGGCGGCGATCTGCGATATTGCGCGTTCACTGCCGGTCGAGGTGGTGGCTGAAGGCATCGAGACCGAAGCGCAATTCAACCTGTTGCGCGAGGCCGGATGCACATTGTTCCAGGGTTTCCTGCTGGGACGTCCGCAGCCGCTCAATGAACAGAACATCGCCAGCGCCGCCTGAGCCCCTATTGTGATGACCGTCGACGGCAGTGATTGCGTTCGCGCAGTTGCGTCGCGGGCTGGCACGCGGATATAAGGGTGCGGGGAAGCCTTTGTTGGCCATGGGAGTAGTGACTTGGATTTGAAGCGGATCAACGATCATGTCAGCGTTTCGGGGCAAATTCGACCCGAGGACGTCGCAGCGCTCAAAGCCGCCGGCGTCGTCGCCATCGTCAACAATCGCCCCGACGGGGAATCACCCGACCAGCCAGACGGCGCCGAAATAGCCGCTGCTGCTGCCGCTGCGGGGCTGGCCTACCACGCCATTCCACTGGGCCGCGAAGGGGTTACTCCTGAAATGGTGGCGCAGACCAAAGCCGTGCTCGAGGGGAGTACGGGGCCGGTCTTCTGCTATTGCCGATCCGGCACGCGCTCCACCACGTTATGGGCGCTCAGCCAGGCCGGGGAAATCGACGCCAGCCAAATCATTTCGCAGGCGGCCGAGGCCGGTTACGACATGAGCCATCTGGCCGGCCATCTGAGCCGCTAGACGCCGTCCTGGCGGCCGGGAATAGCCGTCCTGGCCGCAATGAACAGACCTGAGCCGGACCGTTACGGTCCTCCACCCCTCCTGCTCGGACAGATATAGATGCCCATCAAGAAGATCCTCGTCGCCAATCGCAGCGAAATCGCCATTCGCGTGTTTCGTGCCGCCAATGAGTTGGGGCTAAAGACCGTCGCCGCCTATGCCGAAGAGGACAAGCTGGCGCTGCACCGCTTCAAGGCCGACGAGGCCTATCTGATCGGCAAGGGCAAGGGGCCGGTCGAGGCCTATCTGCAGATCGAGGAATATATCCGGATTGCCCGCATTTCGGGCGCCGATGCCATCCACCCCGGCTATGGCCTGCTCTCGGAAAGCCCCGAATTCGTTGACGCCTGCGAAGACGCAGGCATCATCTTCATCGGGCCGCGGGCGCAGACCATGCGCGACCTGGGCAACAAGGTCGCCGCGCGCAATATGGCAATCGCCTCCGATGTCCCCGTGGTGCCGGCCTCCGAACCGCTGCCCGACGATCCGGCGGCGATCAGGAAAATGGCCGCCGAGATCGGCTATCCGCTGATGGTCGAACGGGCCCGCCATGTCGAAGTGCAGCTGATTGGCGATGATCACGGCAATCTGGTGCACCTGTTCGAGCGCGACTGTTCGGTGCAGCGGCGCAACCAGAAAGTGGTCGAGCGGGCGCCAGCGCCCTATCTCAGCGATGCGGTACGCAAGGATCTGACCGACGCGGCGGTGCGGCTGGGCAGTGCCGCCAATTATCGCGGCGCCGGCACGGTCGAATTCCTGATGGATGCCGATACCGACAAGTTCTACTTCATCGAGGTCAATCCGCGCATCCAGGTGGAACATACCGTTACCGAAGAAGTGACCGGTATCGACATCGTCAAGGCGCAGATCCACCTGCTCGATGGCGCCGTCATCGGTACCCCTGAATCGGGCGTGCCGCTGCAGGAAGATATCCACCTCAATGGCAATGCCATCCAGTGCCGGGTGACTACCGAAGACCCCGAGCACAATTTCATTCCCGACTATGGCCGCATCACCGCCTATCGCGGCGCCACCGGCTTTGGCGTGCGGCTTGATGGCGGCACCGCCTATGCTGGCGCCGTGATCACCCGGTTCTACGATCCGCTGCTTGAGAAGGTGACCTGCTGGGCGCCGTCGGCCGAAGAAGCGATCGCCCGGATGCACCGCGCGCTGCGCGAATTCCGTATTCGCGGCGTCTCGACCAATCTGGCGTTTCTCGAAAACATCATCACCCACCCCGATTTCGTCGAGAACCGCTACACGACGCGTTTCATCGACACGACGCCCGAACTGTTCAACTTCAAGCCGCGCAAGGACCGCGCGACCAAGCTGCTCAGCTACATTGCCGACGTGACGGTCAACGGCCATCCCGAAGTGCGCGACCGGCCCCGGCCGCCTGCAGATGCTGCCGCGCCCGTGGTGCCCGAATTCCCGCCGCTCAGCGTGATTGAAGGCAGCCGGCAGATTCTGGATCGCGATGGCCCCAGGGGCCTGGCCGACTGGATGAAGGCGCAAAAGCGGGTGCTGTTCACCGATACCACCATGCGCGACGCACATCAGAGCCTGCTCGCGACGCGCATGCGCAGCTTTGACATCACCCGAATCGCCCAGGCCTATAGCCGCGGCCTGCCGAACCTCTTCAGCCTTGAATGCTGGGGCGGTGCGACCTTTGACGTTTCGATGCGCTTCCTCAATGAAGACCCCTGGGAACGCCTGGCCAAGGTGCGCGAAGGCGCGCCCAATATCCTGACCCAGATGCTGCTGCGCGGCAGCAATGGGGTGGGCTACACCAATTATCCCGACAATGTGGTCAAGTTCTTCGTGGCCCAGGCCGCCAAGGGTGGCGTCGATATCTTCCGGGTGTTCGATTGCCTCAACTGGGTGGAGAACATGCGCGTTTCGCTCGATGCGGTGATCGAGGCCGACAAGGTGGCCGAAGGCGTCATCTGCTACACCGGCGACATGCTGGACCCCGACCGGGCCAAGTATGATCTCAAATATTACGTGGGCCTCGCCAAGGAACTCGAGGCGGCCGGCGCGCATGTGCTGGGCCTGAAAGACATGGCGGGCCTGCTGCGGCCGGCGGCGGCCAAAAAGCTCATCGCCACGCTCAAGCAGGAAATCGGCCTGCCGATACACCTGCATACCCACGACACCTCGGGGGCCGCAGCGGCCACGGTCCTGGCGGCCGTGGATGCGGGGGTCGATGCGATCGACGCGGCCATGGATGCCCTCAGCGGCACGACCAGCCAGCCCACGCTGGGCTCAATCGTTGCCGCCTTGCGCGAAGGCGACCGCG
>CAXBKI010000252.1:0-5124 GCA_963975955.1 uncultured Devosia sp. | reverse complement strand
AGAGCACGCCGATCTTCTTGCCGCGCAGGTCGGCGATGGTCTTGATGTCGCTGTCGACGGGGACGGCAATGCCGAAACCGGTGCCGCTATAGAAGTTGTAGAACTCTGCGGCCTCCAGGCCCTGGGCCACGATGCTGGCCAGTGGCTCGATGGACGGCACGGCATAGTTGAATTCGCCGGTGGCGATGAACTTGACGCAATCGGAGCCGGAGGCAACGGGTACCAGATCGACGGTGATGCCCTCCTCGACATCATATCCCATCTTCTTGGCGACCGCGAAGGGGCTGGTGAAGGCGTTGAACGAGGTGGTGCACCAGCCGACGCGCACATTTTCCTGGGCGACGGCGATGTTTACGGGAACGGCAAGGGCGAACAGGCACGTCAGTTTCAGCAGGGTCGATTTCATTTCGGCGTTTCCTCCTCAGGCGAATTATTAGTGTTTGGCCGTCCCGGTCTTCATCTTGCGCGATGGATCCCAGAACAGCAGACGGTCCCCGATAAATCCGGCGATCTTGCTCAGGCTCAGACCGATGACGGACAGGATGATCAGGATCGAGAACTGGCCGGCGACGTCCAGCGTGTTGTTCATGGACTGGATGAGCATGCCGAGCCCGGCTTCGGCGCCGACAAATTCAGCGACGATGGCGCCCAGCAGCGACATGATGATGCCCACTTCCACACCGGCAACGATGAAGGGCAGGGCGTTGGGCAGGCGCAGCATCTTGAAGATCTGCCACTTGCTGGCGCCCAGCGAGCGCATCAGGTTGATGCGGTCGGGATCCACCGAGCGCAGGCCGACAATGGTGTTGACCAGGATGGGAAAGAAGCTGATCAGCGCCACATTGACGATTTTCGAGGTGATGCCCAGACCGAACCAGATCACCAGCACCGGAGCCAAGGCCACCTTGGGCATGGACTGGAACATGATGATATAGGGGTAGAAATAGGTCTCGACGCGTGGGCTGAGCGCAATGGCCATGCCCAGGATCAGAGCCATTGTCAGGCCGACGGCGAAGCCGCCCACCACTTCGGTCATGGTGACCGCTATGTGGCGCCAGTACAGGCCGGAGCCCAGGCCATTGACCAGGGCCTGGAAGATGCGTGAGGGCGCCGGCACGATATAGGGCGGCACCTTGTTGATGACGACGGCCGCTTCCCAGAGGCCGACGACGCAGGCAAAGATGAGGATGGATATGATGGTGGTCTTGAGCCTGGTATGCATCAGTCGATCCCTCCCTTGGCGTTCAGCAATTCCCTGATCTGCTGGCTGTAGCTGCCGAACTCGGGCGTGCTCATGATGCTGAGTTCGCGCGGGCGGGGCAGGTCGATCCTGAGCTCGGCACTCACCTTGCCGGGGCGTGGGGTCATCACCAGCACCCGATCGCCCAGGAAAATTGCCTCGGAGATGGAGTGGGTGATGAACACCACCGTGCGGCGGCGTTCGAGCCAGATCCGCTGCAGCTCGAGGTTCATGTTCTCGCGCGTCAGTGCGTCCAGCGCGCCAAAGGGTTCGTCCATCAGCAGCATTGCCGGTTCATGCACCAGGGCGCGGATCAGGCCGACACGCTGCTGCATGCCGCCCGAAAGCTCGGCGGGATAGCGGTTCTCAAAGCCCTTGAGGCCGGCCATGGCAATCAGATCATGGGCAGCGGCCAGATATTTCTGGCGCCCGAGCCGCTGCACGTCGATGGGGAGCAGCACATTTTCCAGCACCGTGCGCCAGGGAAACAGCACCGGATTCTGGAACACGATGCCGACGTCCCGGCGCGGGCCCACAATGGTCTCGCCACGCAGGGTGGCGCGGCCCTCGGTCGGCTTATCCAGTCCGCCGAGCAGCCGCAGCAAGGTGGTCTTGCCGCAGCCGGAGGGGCCGACAATGGAAATGAACTCGCCTTCCTTGATGGACAGCGAGACGCGATCAAGGGCGATAACGGGGTTTTCGACAGCGCCAAATCGACGGCTGAGATTGTCGATGCCAATGGCCTCGTCGGCGGTGGCAGCGGATTTGGTCCCGGACGGGGAGGAGTGCATATTCATTGGTCCTCGACAGGCGTTTTGGGCGCTCTTGTGGCGTTGGTTCTGGACCAAGCAGGCCGTCGAGCGATACCGACAAAACCACATGTTTCACCAGATGAAACGCGGTGGTCGTCGCCGGGATAGTCAAGTTGGCGTGGCCGCCGGCGGCCGGCGACACGAAGACAGGCGGTCAGATCGACTTAAGATGCTTGCAAACAAAGCGTTTTCTCGCAGGGGTGGCGCGTTGTTGCCGAGCGCGGGCCGTTGGGGCCCGGCGTCCCGGTGCGTGCCGGGGCGATAAATAGCACGAAGCCCGGCGCCCCTGAAACCAAGTGTTTCAGTAGATGAAATGTCGGCGAAACGCGCGTGCGCTGGTCGCCTCGGTCGATATGTATGCGTCAACACGATACAAAATTCGGCCGAGGACAATGTCAAACGCCCCCCCGTTTCGCGACCGGTTCCGCCAGGGTGAAAAGCTCGTCGGCACCTTCATCAAGAACACCGATGGCCGCAGCGTCGAAATTCTGGGCCTGTGCGGTCTGGACTTCGTGGTGGTGGATGCCGAGCATGCCCCGTTCGACCGCGCCTCGGTCGATCTGTGCCTGCTTGCCGCGCGTGCCAGCGCGACGGCGGGTATCGTGCGCGTCGCCGAACTGAATGCCGCCCATATCCTGGCAGCACTCGACAGCGGCGCCGAGGGGGTTCTGGTGCCCCACATCGCCAGCGTGGCGCAGGCGCGCCTTGCGGTCGAGGCGGCACGCTATCGCGGGGGGCGTCGCGGCTTTTCCAATTCTCCGCGGGCCGGCGCCTATGGCGGGGCAAGCATGGCCGACCACATCGCCCGTTCAGATGCCGCCGTCACGGTGATCGCCATGATCGAGGACGCCGAGGCGCTCGAGCAGATTGATGCCATCGTTGCCGTCGAGGGCATTGACGGGTTTTTCGTCGGGCGGGGAGACCTCGCGGTCGCCCTGGGCGCGGCAAATCCCAATACGCCCGAGATTGGCGCGGCGGTCGAGAAGATCTGCGCGGCTGCCAGATCCGTCAAGAAGCCGGTCTGCGTGATGATCGGTTCGGCCGCCGATGCCCAGCCGTTCCAGACCATGGGCGTAACGGCGTTCATCGTCTCGTCCGACCAGGGCCTGATGCGCCAGGCGGCCAACAAGGTCGTCGCCGACTTCGCCGCCCTCTAGGCCAGTTTTTGGGAATTCTGCCATGTATAATGCCAACGACCCCCGTTCCACGCTCGCTTCGGCGACGACATCAGCTGCCCCGGTGGCCACGGCATTTGCCGCGGCCGATTATGCGCGGTTCCACGAGGAGCCGGCGCAGGAGGACGGCCCGGACGGGCGGACCTGGTATGTGCGCGGTCAGGCATTCCTGATTGCCTATAGCGATGCCCGGGCCGGTGGCACCTTTGCGCGCAGCGGCCAGGTCGACGAATATATGCTGCTGTTGCCCGATGAGGGTTGTGCGGTCGAAGTGACGGCCGAGGGCAAGTCCGAAGTGGTCAGGGGCCGGGCGCTGGTCATCGTGCCGCCTGGCGACAGCAGCATCAAGGCGCTGGCCGATGGCCGCATGGTGCGTCTGTTCAGCACGCAGTCGGCGGATCTGACGGCAAAATGCTCCAATGCCGAGGCCTATCTTGTCGATCACCCCAATGTGCCGCCGTTCCGGCCATGGCCCAGCCCGGTGGGCGGCTACAGGCTGCGCGTCTATTATCTGGCCGACGTGCCCAAACAGGCTGGGCGTTTCGGGTGCCTGTTCCGCTGCACGACATTGATGGTCAACCTGTTCGACGTGTCGCCGCCGCGCGATGTGACCAAGCTGTCTCCCCATCACCATGATGACTTCGAGCAGGGTTCGCTGGCGCTCAAGGGGATCTACACCCATCACATCCGCTGGCCCTGGACGTCCGACATGAATGCGTGGCGTGCCGATGACCATGAAGTGTGCGGCACGCCGTCCATCGCGATCATCCCGCCGCCAGCCATCCATACCTCGCGCGGCATGGATCCCGAGGGCAATCAGCTGGTCGATATCTTCGCGCCACCCCGCATGGATTTTTCGCTGAAACCGGGCTGGGTTCTCAATGCCGATGACTATCCGATGCCGGCGCAAGCTTCCCAAGACAACAGTTGAGTCAAACCATGACCACTTCCACTTCACGTGACGCCGAAATTGCCGACCTGCTGGTCGGGGCCATCGATATCCACTGCCATAGCGGTCCTGCGGCCATGCCGCGTATCCTGGATCACCACGAAGCCATGCTGGACGCGGCGGCGGCGGGGTTCCGCGCCGTCCTGTTCAAGGATCACTACTATCTGGGGGTGGCGCACTCCATTATCCTCGAGAAGCTGGTGCCCGATACGGGCGTTCGGCTGTTCTCCGGCGTTGCGCTCAACAATGCCAGCGGTGGCATCAATCCCTATGCTGTCGATCATGCCATCAAGATCGGCGGCAAGATCGTGTGGATGCCGACGCTGTCGGCTGCCAACCACATTGCCAAAAGCGCCACCGAGACCAAGAACTTCCCCAGTTCGGGCAAGAAAATGCTGCCGGCGCTGCCGCTGAGCGTGCTCGATGCCAATGGCCGGCTTACCGATGACACCAAGGCGGTGCTCGACCTGATCGCCGAGGGCGACATCATTCTGGCGGGGGGCCATCTGGACGCGAACGAGCAGCTGCTGATGTTTGCGGAGGCCAAGGCCCGCGGCGTGACCAAGATGCTGGTGAACCACCCCACCTATGTCATCGGCTGCAGCGACGAGGACATCCGCTCGCTGGTGAGCATGGGCGTATATATGGAGCATTCGCTCTGCATGTTTGTCGAGGGCCGCGCGCACAAGTGGGAGCCTGCCGAACTGGCGCGGCTCATCCGCCTGGCCGGGGTCGACAGGACGGTGCTGTCGTCCGACCTTGGACTGACCGGTTCGCCCCGACCGGTCGAAGGTTTCCGGACCACCGTGGGGAACCTGCTCGAGCTTGGCTTCAGCGCTGACGAAATCCGCAGCCTGGTGGGCGACAATGCCGCCACGCTGCTGAACCTGGACGCCTGAGGCATGCAGCAGATCAGCAGGAACTATATTGGCGGACAATGGCGGGATT
>CAXBKI010000251.1:0-5124 GCA_963975955.1 uncultured Devosia sp. | reverse complement strand
GCAGGTTTTTGAGGGAAGTCCTGTTCACCGACGTGCTTGAAATGGGGTTGCGGGTGGAGCGCATCGGTTCGTCTTCGGTGCGCTACGGCCTGGCGGTCTTTGCCAATGGCGCTGTCGAGGCGTCAGCGCAGGGTCACTTCGTGCATGTCTTTATAGATCCGGCCCGCAAGCGGCCGACGCCAATGGTTCCGCAGGTGCGTGCGCACCTGTCCACTATTTCACTACTGTAGAGATGTTCCACCGTGGCTAATGCTTCAACAATCAAATCCGTCGATGCCTTCCAGGTCATGTGGAATCCAGATGATCCGCCGGGGCGCCGCTCTGCCATTGTCCGGGTGACGACCAATGACGGGTTGACGGGCTATGGCGAAGCATCGCCCATGTATGGCGGCGAGCACTCGCTCTGGGTGCTGCGCGATGCGGCGGCTTCGCTGGTCGGCGCCGATGTCCTCGATCATGGCATGATCTATGACAAGCTCCTGCACAAATACATCAAGCTGGGCCCCGAGGGGGCGGTGACAGGTGCGCTTGCTGCGCTTGATATCGCGCTGTGGGATCTCAAGGGGAAGCTGTTCGATCAGCCGATCTACAAATTGCTGGGTGGCGCATGGCGGACCGAGGTGCCGTTCTACGCATCGATCGGTGGCAATGCGACCCGGAACGTCGACGAGGTGGTGCGGGTGGTCGAGGCGCGCTGGCGTGCCGAAAAGCCCGCGGCCATCAAGATACGCTGGGATGGCGATCGCACCCGGCAGGACTACGATATTCCCGGCGATATCGCCAAGGCCAAGGCGGTGCGCAAGCTGGTGGGCGACGACTTCCCCCTGGCGTTCGATGCGAACAATCAATACTCGGTCGGCGGCGCAATCCGTGTCGGGCGGGCCCTGGAAGAGCTGGGGTACATCTGGTTCGAAGAGCCCGTTCAGCACTATGACGTGCGTGCAATGGGCGAGGTGGCGCAACGTCTCGACATCACGGTGTCGGCCGCCGAGCAGACCTATACCACCCAGGCACTTGTCGACATCATCGAGGCCGGCGTGCGCATGGTGCAGCCTGACATCGTCAAGATGGGCGGCATTACCGGGCTGATGCAATGCGCTGCCATTTGCCACGCTCACGGCGTCGAGCTGGTGCCGCATCAGACCCAGCCCACCATCGGGCACATGGCCAATCTGCACGTGCTGGCCACCATCATGCACCTCACCAAGCCCGCCGAGTTCGCTGATCCGGACACGCGCATGCACGCTGCCTTCGTCAACCCGCCCAAGCCCGTTGACGGCAAATTCCAAATTCCCTCGGGTCCCGGTCTCGGGCTCGAGTTGATCGACGCCGAACTCGACAAGCGGCGCCGCTAGGTCACGCAGTCGAAACCAAGGTCAACTTACTTGGAGGAGGAGCCCAAAATGACCCTTAACAGACGTAATTTCATCGAACTGGCGGCCGCATCGACCGCGCTCACGGCAATCGGTGTCGGCAGCGCGCATGCGCAGGATGCCGACACACTTCGCATCGGCATTGCGGCCAAGGGGCCGCGCCATTCAGATCCCAATCTGACGACGCAGGGCTCTGACAACTGGGCAACCGAGCAGATGTACGAACAGCTCGTGCGTCCCGATGACGGCCGGTTTGCCCTGACGCCGGCCGAATATCTGCCGACCCTGGCAACCGAATGGTCGACATCCGCGGATGCGCTGACCTGGACCTTCAAGCTGCGCGAGGGTGTGCAGTTCCATAAGGGTTATGGGGAAATGACCTCGGAAGACGTGCTCTATTCCTTCCAGCGCGCCATCAATGACGGCACCAACAAGACCATTTTCTCCAATATTGCCGACGTGGTGGCCGACGGTCCCTACGGCGTGATCATCACGCTGAAGTCGCCCGATGTGAACCTGCTGGGGACCTCGATCTTCTCGAACAACAGTTCCATCGTGTCCAAGAAGGCGGCCGAGGAAATCGGCGCCGAGGCTTTTGCCACCGATGCCGTCGGAACGGGGCCCTATGAGCTGGTTTCGTTTGACGCCACCTCCGGCACCAAGCTCAAGCGTCACGACGGATATTGGGGCGACAAGGCCAAGATCGCCAATGTCGAGTGCGTCTATATCGCGGACACCACGGCCCGCACCCTGGCGCTGCTCTCTGGTGATGTCGACATCATCGAGGCGGTGCGTGCACCCGGCTGGATCGACTCCATCCTGCAGCGTGATCCCACTCTGCAGATCGACATGACCGTGCCAGGGTCGTTCAATACCCTGCATATCAACCTGACCCGCAAGCCATTCGACAATCTGCTGGTGCGGCAGGCGCTGATGCACGCGATCGATCGTCCTGCAGTGGCCCAAGCCCTGGCACCAATGGGCGGCACCATGGCTGGTCTGCAGCCCTCGTTCTTCCCGGCCGGTTTCAAGATCGAGGACCTGCCTGCCGAGCTGCAGTATCCCTATGATCCGGAGAAGTCCAAGGCACTGCTCGCCGAAGCCGGTTACCCTGACGGGCTGGATTTCGACAGCAATTGCAGCCAGCGCGAGGACTATTCGTCCACAATGCTGATCGTGCAGGAACAGCTGCGACTGGCCGGGTTCAACATGAACCTGATCATTGGCGACCACACCGCGTACCATGCAGACAATCGCAGCGATAAGAACACGCTGGCCATGCATTCCTCGAGCTACCCGCCGATTCCGACGCAGATCTATTTCCAGCAGCTGGCGTCGTCTTCGGAAGTGAAGGCAGACGGGACCGGTGGTGGCAATTACAGCCATTACGGGGTGGCCATGCCGGGCATTGATGACCTGCTCCAGAAGGCGCTGTCGTCCACCGACTATGATAGCTATCTCGATCTCTGCAAGCAGATCGAACTGCAGGTGCTGCGTGACCTGCCGCTGATCGGCCTGTCAACGCTGAGCTTCACCGCGGTGCGCAATGCCCGCGTCGATCTGGGCTATCCGGTTGAAAGTGGCTATGCGCGCTGGCGCTTCCACCGGGCAACCAAGACGGCCTAGCGATCCACTTCGGGCTCCCACCATGGTGGGGGCCCGCAACCACAAGGCGGTGCGGTAATGGCACGATATCTTCTTCTCAGGCTGGCTGACGCCATCCCGACAATCTTTCTCGTGCTGACACTTGTCTTTGTCGCGATGCGCATCCTGCCCGGCGACCCTGCACTGGCCGCCCTGGGCGACAATGCGCTGCCCGAGCAGATCGCTGAGTTTCGCGAGCAAATGGGCCTGAACGTTCCGCTCTGGCAGCAATATTTCAATTTTCTGGGCGGGGTCCTGACCCTTGATCTTGGCCATTCCCTGCTGAGCAATACACCGGTGCTGACGCTGATCGCGCAGAACCTGCCTTATACGATCGAGTTGACGCTGTCGGCCATGATCATGGGCATTGCGGCCGGCATCCCGCTGGGCGTGATCGCTGCCACCAATCGCAACAAGCTGCCCGATAGCGGCGTGCGGATCTTTTCGCTGATTGGATACGCCATCCCCGATTTCTATCTTGGCGCGCTGCTGCTGATCACCTTTTCGCTCAATCTGGGCTGGTTTCCGATCAACGGCGTCGGCGACGGGTTTGTCGATCGAATTTATCACGTCTTCCTGCCGGCGCTGACCCTGGCTTTCGTAAAGGCAGCTTTTCTGGGGCGCCTGACCCGGAGCAGCCTGCTCGAGGTCTTCGGCAAGGACTACATCCGCACCGCGCGCGCCAAGGGCGCCAAGGAAACGCGCGTGATCTATCGGCATGGGCTGCGCAATGCGCTGCTGCCGGTCACCACCGGCCTCGGACTGAGCCTGCTGTCGACGCTGTCGGGCTCGGTTGCCATCGAACTGGTGTTCAACCGGCCCGGCGTCGGCCGATTGCTAATCAGTGCCATCGCCGAGCGGGACTATGCGGTGATCCAGGGCGGCGTGCTGGTCTTCGCCATGTTTGTGGTTTTGATCAATCTGCTGATGGACCTGGTCTATGTCGTCGTCGATCCAAGGGTACGGGTGAGCTAAATGACGGTCATTTCTGAAGGCACAACAGAAGCCCTGCCGCGCGATCCCAGCCTTTTTGATACGGTTCGTGGGATATTGTTTGGCCGGCCGACCACGGTGTTTGCCAGCATCATCATCGCCATATTCATCATCGTCGCGATCCTGGCTCCATGGCTGGCGCCCTATGATCCGCTGTCGCAGTCTGTCCTCAAGATCAACAAGCTGCCCAGCTGGGCAAACTGGCTGGGGACCGACCAGTTCGGCCGGGATGTGCTGAGCCGCATGATCTTCGGCTCCCGCAATTCCTTGCTGTTCGGTTTCATCTCGCCGGTTCTGGCGGCCATAGTCGGGACATTGCTCGGAGTTGTGGCCGGCTATTTCGGCGGCACGATCGACCGTATCATTTCCCGGCTTATTGATCTGCTGCTCGCCTTCCCCGAGCTCCTGCTGGCGATCCTGATCGCCGCGGTGCTGGGCGGTGGGTTCTGGAACATCATTGCGGTCATCACTGTCGCCTTCATCCCCGGATTTGCCCGGGTGGCGCGTGCGCAGACCCTGTCGGTCAAGCAGGAACCCTATGTCGAGGCGGCGATATCGGTCGGCGTCCGGACTCCCAGTATCATCCTGCGGCACATCATCCCCAACATCATGGCGCCGATCGTCGCGCTGATGACGCTTTGGGTGGCTTCGGCGATCCGTATCGAGGCGTCACTCAGCTTTCTGGGTATCGGCACGCAGGCGCCAAATCCGAGCTGGGGCAACATCATCAGAGACGGACTCAACAGCCTGTTCGGTTCGCCCTGGCCGATCATCGATGCCGGTGCGGCCATCACGATCGTCGTTCTGGCCTTCAATCTCGTCGGTGACGCGGTGCGCGACGCACTCGACCCGTCAACTGCCCGTTAGGAAATTGCTATGACCGCCATGGGCACAATTGCCGCCACACGCATAGTTCCCAATGAAGCTGCGGAGAACGTGCTCAGCGTCCGCAACCTGAAGACCGCATTCAACACGCCTAAGGGGTGGGTGGAAATCGTCAAGGGAATATCGTTCGACGTCGCCGCCGAGGAAACGCTGGCCGTGGTCGGCGAATCCGGCTCGGGAAAATCGGTGACGGCATTGTCGGTCATGCGCCTGCTGGACCCGGAAATGA
>CAXBKI010000250.1:0-5125 GCA_963975955.1 uncultured Devosia sp. | reverse complement strand
TCTGAACAGAACCCAGCTTATTGGCCTGAGAGTGACGGGCAATTGACTTCGCGCACTCAAGGCGTTTCCGAGCGCAGTTTTGCCGCCGGTGAGGTGGACATGGCAGACCGGGTGATCAGTGCACCGGTCAGGACCGTAGTGGCAATGACCAGCAGCGTCACGCCGCCGAGCTGGCCCAGTGGTACGGCAAAGTCGATATCGAGCAGCCAGGTCGCGGTCGCCCAGGCCCCCAGCAGGGCGATGGCGGTCGCAAGGATGGCAGCAATGGCTCCCAATAGCGCATATTCGACCAGAAAGGCGGCGATCACGTCGCGCCGCCTGGCGCCCAGCACCTTCATCACCATGGCATCGGCCTCGCGCTGTCGGCGACCCACGCTGAGCGCGCCGGCCAGCACCAGGATGCCGGCCAGCACGGCCGTGCCGCTGACCAGGGCGATGGCATTGCCGAGGCCGTCAAACACCGATCTGATGCGCGCCAGCGTATCGCCCACCGATACGAAATTGAGCATGGGGAACGCCTTGATCAGAGCCGCTTCCACACGGTGTTCGCTGCCCGGCAGCACCCAGACCGTGCCGAACGACGATTGGGGCGCGCCTTCGATCAAGCCTGGCGAGACGATGATGCGGAAGTTGAAACCGGGGCCGCGCCGATCAATCTGGCGGAAGCTGGCAATGCGCATCTCCAATGGTCGTCCGGCGATGGCAATGGTCATGGTGTCGCCCACCGACAGGTCGAGCGCATCGGCCAGTTCAGTGCTGAGCGAAACTTCCGGCGGCCCTTTGTAGTCCGCTGGCCACCAGGCACCTTCGGCAATCATGGTACCCTCGGGCATCGCCGCCGACCAGGTCAGCGCCGTATCGCCCCGAAACACGTCGCCGATCTCACGCACCCTTGGGTCATCGGGCGGTGGCGCGCCCTTGAGGGCCGTGATCGTGCCGCGCAGCATCGGGATGGATTTGAAGGCTGCGATATCGGGTGTCACCGCGGCGAAATCGGTGAGGGCAGCCAGCTCGCTCCTGTCCAGGTCGAGCAGCACCAGGGCCGGAGCCTCGTTGGTCACCTCGGCGGCGATCTGGGCATTGATATTGGACTGGGTGGTCACGATCAGCAGCAAGAGCGAAAGCCCCATGCCCATCGATACCAGCACGGTGCTCGTCGGCGCGCCGGGTCGGACAATGGCGGACAGCGCCATGCGCAGCAAGCGATTGGGCGGCGGCGGCATCCGCGCAAGGACAAAGGTCAGGCCCGCGGCAGCAAGCCGCAACAGCGCGAAGGCCAGCGCGGTGCCGGCGAAATAAATCCCCACCAGCAGCGGGTCGCTGGCGATGGCCAATGTCAGTCCGAACAGCAGCGCAAAGCCCGCGAGCAGGGGCAACCAGGCCGCAGGCGACGCCCAGCTACGCCAGCTCATGCGCTCCAGATTGCTCGACGAGCCGGCCCGGAACAGCATGGCCGGACGGATGGAGCGGGCTTGCAACAAGGGAAGCCAGGCAAAGATGATGGCAATCACCAGCCCGATGCCGGCCGCAGCAGCCATCGAACGCAGATCAAGCGCGGCAGGCAGATCAAGTCCGATCAGACCAGCCAGGAGCGGCAGCGCGACAAGGGTGCCCGCTATGATGGCGATCAGCCCGATAAGGATCGACAGCAGCGACAGGACGGCGATCTGCGCCAGGAAGTGCACCACGATGCGGTGTCCGCCGGCGCCCAGGGCGCGCATCGTGGCAATGGCGGGCTGGCGCTCTCCTATATAGGCGGTCACGGCATTGGCCGCGCCAAGCCCGCCCACCATCATTGACGAGAGCGCCACCAGCAGCATGAAATTGCCGAAGATGGTGATGAAGCGGGCAATGGTCTCGGTCGCCTGCCTGGGTGAGCGGATCTGGAAATCGGCCTTGGGGAACTGCTTTTCCAGCGCCGCCTTGGCGCGTGAGAAGTCGCTCTTCTCAAGCAGCACCTTCTACCGGAACTGGTTGAACACGCCGTCCTGCCGAAGCCCGGCCAGCGGCAGGGCAGCGTCCGACACCAGCGCCGGCGCTCCGAGCTGAAAGCCCAGCGCGGCCTGATCGGGCAGGGTGTCGATGATCCCGCGCAGCATCATGTCGAGCGTGCCGATGCGGATCATGTCGCCCGGTTCGGCGTCCAGCCGCAGGGCAGCCTGTGGCGACAACACGATGCCCATCACGTCATTCTGACTTTCCAGCAGATCGGCGATATTGCCGGGCAGGGCGCCGGGTGCCAGGGTAACAGCGCCCACCAGGGGATAGCGGGCGCCCACCCCGCGCAGGGACAAAAAGGCCGTCAGGTCACCCTTGCGGGCTTGGGTGTTGATCGTGACTTCCCGGCTGACCGGGCCGAGCGCCTCGAGCGCCGCCAGCACGTCAGGCCCGATGTCGCTACGCGCGGAGCGCAGTTCCAGATCGCCGCCCAGAATAGAGCGGGCATCCCGGGCGATGGCGGTTTCAACCGCGCTTCGGACCGAACTGACCACGCCGATGGCGGCGACGCCCAGCGCCAGGCAGGCAATCAGAATGGCAAATCGCGCAGCACCGCCGCGCAGGTCGATCAGGGCGACCCGCAGCCAGGCACTATAGCGCCTCATGACTGTACCGCCGCCATCGGGCTCAATTGACCTCGATCCATCCGCATCTGCCGATCCGCCCGACGAGCCAGCGCCATGTCATGGGTGATCAGCAGCACCGCCATACCGTTGGCGCGCGCCAGGCCGAACAGTAGGTCGACGGCGGCCTTGGCGGTTTCCTGATCCAGATTGCCGGTTGGCTCGTCTGCCAGCAGCAGTTTGGGCCGGGTGACGATAGCGCGCGCCAGCCCGACGCGCTGTTGTTCCCCGCCTGAAAGCGCGCTTGGCAAGTGATCGGCACGGGCCGATAGTCCCACTTCGGCCAGCGCCGCCCTGGCGCGTCTCTCAATCTCGCTGACCGGCAGATTGTCAAAGGCGATATCGAGGGCCAGCGCCACGTTCTCCAGCGCGGTCATGGAGGCAATCAGATGAAAGTTCTGAAACAGGATGCCGATATTGTTGCGCCGCATATCGGCCAACCCATCCTCATTCATCTCGCCCACGGCGTTTCCCCCGACCGCGACCAGGCCTGTGCTGGCCCGTTCCAGCCCGCCCATCACCATCAGCATGGACGTCTTGCCGCTCCCTGAGGGCCCCACAATGGAAACCACCTCGCCCTTGCTTATCGCAAACGTGATGTCCTTGAGGATATGAAGCGTCTCCTTGCCTGACCTAAGGTGCAGGTTCATGGCCTGGGTCTGGGCAATGATATCGGTCATGGGAATGGGCCAAATTCTGTTCGGAGAAAGCTCATATGCCGGCTGCATATGGTGAAATCAGAAACTGGGTGCGCCACGCGCTTTGCGCAATGGCCGTGTTGACCACAATTGCGGCATCGGCGCTGCCGGCCAGTGCGGCCGAGCGGACCATCATGCTCTATGGCGACAGCCTGCTGGCGGGTCTCGGCCTGACGGCAGAAGATGGCTTTGCCGCGCAGATGCAGGCGGCAATGGACGCTGCCGGTCTCGACGCCCGCCTGGTCAATGCCAGCGTCTCCGGCGATACGACCCAGGATGGACTGGCGCGGCTGGACTGGTCGCTTGCCGAAGCGCCTGACGCGGTGATTCTCGGCCTGGGGGCCAATGATATGCTGCAAGGCCTGCCCGCCGCTTCGGCCGCCGACAATCTTGAGGCAATGTTGAGCCGGTTTGATGCCATGCATCTGCCTGTGCTGTTGCTTGGCATGATGGCCGATCGGGGTCTGGGCGCGGACTATGTGGCCGCCTTTGATGGTCTCTATCCGGCTCTGGCCAGCAGACACGACGTCATATTCTACCCTTTTTATCTCGACGGCGTGGCTCTGGATCCCGCGCTGAACCAGGCCGACCTGCGCCACCCCAATGCAGCCGGGGTCAAGGTGATCGTCGACAGGCTCGTGCCCCATGTCGCTCAGTTGCTGGCCCGGTTGCCCTGACGATCCGATGTTAGTGGCTTGAAGCGGGCACCGTACGCGAGCGTCCGGACGTACCGGTGTACCCCATGGGCGGTCGTCGCTGGCGCGACGCGGTTTGATGTACGAGAAAGTCTGAAATAATGCCGGCGTGACATGCAACCGTTTGAAACCCCTGCACAACCGGGCTTTGCGCGACCAAATCAGTCGGGTTTTCCACAAGCGCCCAGAGGCAGACGACAGGAAAATGACAGCTCGAAGCGAAAATCCAGAACGGGCCGTTGACTCGGCAAAAGCCCGCCCCTATAACCCGGTCATCGCTTCAGGGGGCGGGGCCGCGAGGCACCTGGCATTGAAGCAAGGCACTGAAAAGACTAAGAGATTAGGAATTTTGGTGGTTCTGATTTTAGGCTGTTTTGGGGTAACCCGGGCAGTTTAGAAAAAGAAAAAAGGGTGTTGACAGTCCAGTTGGACTTGCCTACAACCCGCCGCACTGGACGACGCCGAGCGATGTTCGCTCCCACTGTTCTGGTGCTTCTGGCAGAGACGATCTGGCTTCCGGGCAACCGGCGCTGATGTGTTTTGTGCAAGATTTCTGAAAGCGGATGCTTTCGATGACGTTGAGGCCGCGAGGTTTTCTGGGTCAGCTCTTTGACATTGTGAAGATAGAAGAAAGAGAAACGTGGACGGCGAGGTTCTTGCGAACTGAAGCTGGAAGCAATTCCGGTGGAAGTTACAAAGACTTTCGATGGGTGCACGTTTTCTAAGAGAAAACAGATTACTTTCGCTGGCTTCGGCTGGCTGAGAGTAGTGTGAGTTCTCGTCAATCATGCAAACGTGCATTCAGCGACCATGTCAGATTTCAAACTTGAGAGTTTGATCCTGGCTCAGAACGAACGCTGGCGGCAGGCTTAACACATGCAAGTCGAACGCCCCGCAAGGGGAGTGGCAGACGGGTGAGTAACGCGTGGGAATCTACCTAGTTCTACGGAACAACAGTTGGAAACGACTGCTAATACCGTATACGCCCTACGGGGGAAAGATTTATCGGAATTAGATGAGCCCGCGTAAGATTAGCTAGTTGGTGGGGTAATGGCCTACCAAGGCGACGATCTTTAGCTGGTCTGAGAGGATGATCAGCCACACTGGGACT
>CAXBKI010000249.1:0-5153 GCA_963975955.1 uncultured Devosia sp. | reverse complement strand
GTCCGCCGCTTCTGCGCCTGCGCCACCAACTGGCTGTCGGGGCTCTGGGCAAGAGCGGGCGCAACGTCCACCAGGACGAACAACCCGATCAGCAATGCCAAGACAATTCGGACCATGACAATTCGGACCATGCTCAACTCACGCGCCAGATCGACCCCTCCTAACAAAACCACGGCATCGGCGCCACCAGGTGCACCGCGATGTTACTGCGCCGCGCCGGCCAGTGCCCTATAGGCGGCCAGCGTGATAAACCCGTCTGCCACTTCACCCCTGCTGGCCTGAAAGCGGGCATAGGCCTCCTGCGTGATCGGCCCCAGCCGCCCATCGACACTACCCTGGTACAATCCCAAGGCAATCAGGCTCCGCTGGATCGCCACCCGCTGGTCGAGATTGGGGAAGCTCGTCTGTCGCGGCCAGTCATCCACAAAGCCCCCGCCGCCCTTGAGGCGGTCGGTCATGTGCGCCACGCTCATGGCGTAGCTATCGGAGAAATTGTAGCCCTTGAGCACCAGATAATTCTGCGTCATCAGGAATTTTGGGCCGTCCTTGCCGGCCGGGACATACAGAAACACCCCCAGATTGGGGTCGCTGAACGAGCGGCCGGCCACACGTGTCACTCCCCGTTCGGCAAAGAAGGAGACCGGTCGCAACTGGGTGCGGCTGGCCAGCAGGTAGTCAAAACCGCTCGGCACCGCCACTTCCATGCCCCAGTCCAGTCCTGGCTGATAGCCCAGGGCGCGCAGGAAGCGCGCGCTGGTGGCCAGCGCGTCAGCCAGGGAATGGTGCAGATCGATCCGCCCATCGCCATCGCCATCGGTGCCATGGGCCACGACATTGGAGGGGTTGACCTGCAAATGGCCGATTGCCCCGGCCCATGACCCCACCAGGCTCTGCCCATCAAGCGGACCAGCCTGCACCAGTTGCAGCGCTGCGATCAGATCGGCCTCGTCCTCGACCAGTCGGCTGCGCCGCTGGTGTACCAGCGTCGCCAGCGAGCGCACGACAGGACGGATCAGCCCGTCATTGTCCAGCACCGCGCCATAATCGGTTTCCATGCCCCAGATCGCCGCCAGCAGGTAGGGATCCACGCCATAGGCGTCTGCAACCGCGGTGAACAGCGCCTGGTTGCGCGCTATGGCCGCCTTGCCCCGCGCAATGCGGCCAGCGGTTACCCGTCCTTCGATATAGTCCCACATCGGTGTGGTGAATTCGGGTTGGGCGGAGACCAGCTTGGGGACGCGTGGATCCGGCGTCAGCCCGTTCATCGTGCGGTCGTAGATGCGCCCATCCACACCCGCTGCCACGGCCTTGCTGCGGAAGCCTGCGATGAAGCTGTCAAAGCTTTCCACCGGTTGCGCCATCGCAGCCAGGGGCATGAGCAGCGTCAACAGGGCGAACAGGCCGGCAATCAACCGCATGATAGGGATCCTCCTCGCCTAGCGATTGCGCACCATCAGGTGCTTTTCCCAGGCATAGGCCGATGCCACGATCTCGGTAAGGTCGTCGTGCTGGGGCACCCAGCCGAGCTGCTTGCGCAGCTTTTCGCCAGTCGCCGTGATGGAGGCCGGATCGCCCGCGCGGCGCGGCCCTTCGTCGGCCCGCAGATCAACGCCGGACACATGGCGCACCGCCTCGATCACCTCGCGCACCGAATAGCCTTGGCCATAGGCGCAGTTGAGGGTCGTGCTCTGGCCGCCGCCGCGCAAATGCCTGAGCAGCAGCGCATGGGCCGCGATCAGATCGGTGACGTGGATGTAGTCGCGCACGCCCGTGCCATCGGGGGTTTCGAAATCGGTGCCGAAAATGTCGACCTTTTCGCGCTGCCCGAGCGCCGTCTGGCAGGCCACCTTGATCAAATGGGTCGCCCCGGGTGACGACTGTCCGCTGCGGCCCTGAGGATCCGCGCCCGCCACGTTGAAATACCGCAACACCCCATAGGTGATCGGATGAGCCGCGGCCACATCGGCCAGCATCATCTCAGTCATCAGCTTGGAGCGACCATAGGGCGACATCGGGTTGAGCGGCGTGGTCTCTACGACCGGCGCCAGCCCCGTCATGCCATAGACCGCAGCAGTGGAGGAAAAAATGAAGTGCTTGACCCCGCCCTTGACGGCAGCTTCGAGCAGATCGCGCGATGTCGCGGTGTTGTTGCGGTAATATTTGAGCGGATCGGCCACCGATTCCGGCACCACGATCGAGCCCGCAAAATGCACGATCTCGGTGATGCCGTGCTTTTCAATCAGCCCGACGACGAAGTCGATGTCGCGCGCATCACCCTCTTCAAACACCGCGCGGCCATCGATGGCCCAGTCAAATCCGGTGACCAGATTGTCAAGCACCACGACCTTTTCGCCTGCGTCCGCCAGGCTGAGCACCATGTGGCTGCCGATATAGCCCGCACCGCCCGTAACCAACACCGCCATTCGCGTAGCCCTCTGCAATTACAACTGAATTTTCTCTCGTGATATTATACAAGCATTGCGATAGCTTTACTTTCGTCAACAGCACGGAGAGATAACTTTGTCCAAGCGCGTCAGAACGGCCGTATTTCCGGTTGCCGGTCTCGGCACCCGCTTCCTGCCTGCCACCAAGGCTCTGCCCAAGGAAATGCTGACCGTCGTAGATCGTCCACTCATCCAGTATGCCGTCGATGAGGCGCGCGAAGCGGGCATTGAACATTTTGTCTTCGTGACCGGTCGGAACAAAGGGGTGATCGAGGATCACTTCGACCGCCAGTTTGAGCTCGAGACCACGCTCGAAGTTCGCGGCAAGACCGCGGCACTTGAAGAACTGCGCAAGGACCTGCCTTCCGCCGGCCGCACCAGCTTTACTCGCCAGCAGGAGCCGCTCGGCCTAGGCCATGCCGTATGGTGCGCCCGCGACATCGTGGGTGACAACCCGTTCGCGCTATTGCTGCCCGACATGCTGTTCAAGGGCAAGCCCGGCGTTCTCAAGCAGATGATGGATGCCTATGAGGAAACCGGCGGCAACGTGATCGCTGTCGAGGAAGTGCCCGAGGAGGAAGTCTCCGCCTATGGTATCATCGCCCGCGGCGAAGGACCCGATACCAGCTTCTCCATCACCAAGATGGTCGAAAAGCCCAAGCGCGAGGATGCCCCTTCCAATCTGATCATTTCAGGCCGCTACATCCTGCAACCCGAGATCTTCAACCTGCTCGCCGACCAGCCGCGCGGCGCCGGTGGTGAAATCCAGATCACCGACGCCATGCAGACACTGATGCATCATCAGCCGTTTACCGGCGTGAAATATCAGGGCCAGAGCTTTGACTGCGGCAGCAAGATCGGCTTCTTGACCGCCAATGTGGTCTATGCGCTTGATCGCGACGATATCCGCGGTGGCTTCATCAAGGAACTGCGCAAGCTCGACCTTGGCGATCAGCTCTGAAACTAGCGCGACAGCGTAATGCCCACGCTCACCTGGTGGGCCTCCTGGACGCCACTGGCTGAGCTGTCGGACTGGTCAAAATTGTAGTCTGCCGTCAACGCGGTGTGGGCATTGACCTTGTAGTCGCCGCCCACGCCCAGCCCATAGCCGCTTTCGGTGTCGCTGCTGCCGACAAATCGGGCCTGGTTCCAATCGGCCAGCGCGCGCAGCGCCAGCCATGAATTGACCGTATAGGCAATTCCGGCATTGGCGCTGTAGCCGATCCGCGTCGAACCTGCTCCGGTGGGACCTGGAGGGGCGACGGCGGTGGCAAAGCCGCCTGTTATCCGCACTGTCGGATCGGGCCTGAAGGTGACCTGGGCATCATAGGTCTGTGCGGTAACTTCGCCCAGACTGGCTGCATCGAAGCGCCGCAGGGTCACCCCCGTCGATGCGGTTGCTTCCAGAATGTCGTTCCAGCGGCCAGTGACCCCACCCTCGAGCGCAGTAGTGGTGGCATCGGGTCTGAAGCCGAGCGCTGAGGACTGCCGGTCGAAAATGTCGCGCCCCAGGCCGGCCCTGCCAAACACTTCAAAGATGGGCGTTACCTGAAAGCCGACCCGCAGACCAGCATCGAGTGCCCAGACATTCTGATCGGCGTTGTCGACCACGCTGCCATTTCGCAATGTCGTCGTGCCATAGATGTTTCGGTTGGCGGCAGCAGTGACCCCGACATTGAATTTGCCGAACTGTCGCGTCACGCCAATATTGCCGCCGCCGCTGATCGTCTGAGGCGCTGTCGCAATATTGCTGGCCACTCCCGGCGTGCCGGCCAGGGCGCGGGTCACCGAGAAATTGCTGCCCGCGTTCAGCGTGGTGTCGCTGTCCAGGGCGTAGTCGAGCGTGCCCGACAGGCGCAGCGCGCTGACATCAATCTGACCTTCATTGGGGCGCACCACCTCGGCGCTGCCGCTCGCCTGTACACGCGACCGGGAACCACTGTGGTCGAGCGTCACCGAAGGAACCACCAGGACATCAAAGCGATCGCCACCGGTGGCCTTGGTGTAGCTGCCGCGCAGGGCAACCGACCAGTCCACGTCAAACGGTGGGCCAGCGGATTCGCGCAGCCAGTCGCCATTGCCCAGCACGGGGTCGGCTGGATAGATCCCGGGAACCAGGCGGTCATTGTCCGGCGATAGGGCACCTTGCGGCAAGGTCGTCGATTGCGCCATGGCGGGCCCGATCAGGCACAGGGTGCACAACGCCCCTGCTCGCCAGATCAAGTGCCGCATTTGCAAGGACATATTCCGCTCCGCCAGCCGCCTAGGGGACAATCGGCGCACCGATCAAGACCTGCGGACACACCGATCGCAGGTCCGGCGATCCTTCCATCTTATGGTTAAAGAAGCATTTCCAAGCCTCAGAACACCGGCTCGACCTTGAGAACGGCGCCGTCGCTGCCCACAATCCGCACGGCCTGCCCGACAGGCAAATCCGGCCCGGAGACGCGCCATACCGTGTCGCCCAGCACCACCCTGCCGAACCCCTGTTGAATGGCCTGCTCCAACACCGCTTCGCGGCCGATGAATTGCTCGGCCCGCTGGTTGAGATAGGGGCGATCCGACGATGGCGACCGGCCGCGATTCCATCGCACCCAGACCACGATCGTGACCAGCGAGAGCGCTCCGAAAATCAGCCATTGCAGCGGCCAGGGCATGGGCTGGACCATCAGGAGCAGGCCCGTGGCGATGCCGGAAATGCCCATCCAC
>CAXBKI010000248.1:0-5157 GCA_963975955.1 uncultured Devosia sp. | reverse complement strand
AGGGGTCCGGCGCCGACGCTAGCAGCCGAGCTTCTCCGGAGAAAGCGCCGCCGCCGGAGACGAGCGCAAGGCAACCGCATATGACAGGGCCCCGAATGCCCCGGCTCAGGTATTGGCGGCCTTGGCGTTGACCTGGCTGACCAGCTCGTCGGGGATATCGTCGAAGCTGGCATAGTTCATGTTGTAGAGCTTGGCGTAGAGCCCGTCGCGCGCCATCAGCTCGTCGTGATTGCCGGTCTCGATCAGTTCGCCATTCTGCAGCACGACGATGCGGTCGGCGCCGCGAATGGTGGCCAGCCGGTGGGCGATCACCATGCCGGTTCGCCCCTTGAGCAGGGTCAGCAACGCCTTCTGGATCTGCCGCTCGGTATAGCTGTCAATATTGGCCGTCGCCTCGTCGAGCACCAGGATCTTGGCATCGGCCACCAGCGCCCGGGCAAAGCTGAGCAGCTGGCGCTGCCCCAGCGAGAGGTTGGAGCCACGCTGTTCGAGAATGCTGTCATAGCCCTGGGGCATGCGCTCGATGAACTCGTGCGCCCCCACCGCCGTGGCCGCATCGATGACATCCTGGCGGGTCGCCGAGACCTTGTTGTAGCGGATATTGTCAAATACCGAGCCGGTGAACAGGAAGGGTTCCTGCAGCACCATGGCCACCTGCTCGCCCAGCGATTGCTGGGTGATGTCGCGCACGTCGTGGCCGCCTACCAGCACCGCGCCGGAACGCACTTCATAGAAGCGATGCACCAGGGCCATGGCGCTGGTCTTGCCCGAGCCGGTCGGACCGACCAGCGCGACCGTCTCGCCGGGCTTGACCTTGAAGCTGACTTTCTTGAGCACGGGGCGATCGGGATCATAGGCGAAATCGACGTCGCGGAACTCGACCGAGCCGTCCATGTCCCGCGTCAGCGTGATGGCATCGGGCTTGTCGGTGATGGAGGCGGGAATATCGAGCACTTCGGTGATGCGGCGGCCCGAGGTCATGGCGCGCTGCATGATGGAATACTGCATGGTCAGCGAGCGGATCGGATCGAAGAAGCGCTGGATGTAGAACAGGAAGGCGACGATGACGCCGATTTCCAGACTGCCATTGAGCGCCAGCGAGCCGCCCACCACCACCACGATGGCCATGGCCGTGCCGGTGAGGCTATCGACGATGGGCACCATGACCTGGGCAAAGCGCGAGCCGGTCAGCTGGGTGCGCAGATTGGCATAGGCCTTGTCGTCGAACAGGTCAAAATTGACCTTCTGGCGGTCCAGGTTCTGCACGGTGCGCACGCCGTTAATGCCTTCGGCCATGGCGCCGGCGGTGATCGAATTGGTCTCGTGCGCCGCCCAGAATGCCCGCTTGGCCGGCGGCAGCCAGAAGATGCGCACGACAAACAGGATGGGCATGGTCGAGAGCGTGAGCAGGCCAAGCCGGAAATCCAGGCTGAGCAGGACCACCACGATACCCACCAGCAGCACCAGGTCGCCCACCGAGATCACCGAGGTTTCGAGGAACTCCTGCATGGAATTGACGTCACCCTGCAGGCGGCTCATCAGGCGGCCCACTTCGGTCTTGTCCATGAAGCTGAGCGAGACGCGCTGCAGCTGGGCGAACATGGCCCGGCGCATGTCGAACAGCACGTTTTCGGCAACCTTGCCGACCTCGGTCTCCTGCACGAAGGAGGCGCCGAAATTGACCAGGACGACGAAGGCAAAGGTCGCGACGGCCCACAGCAGATTGGTGGAATTGCCGCCCTCGGTCATGCCGCTGTCGATGGCGCGGCCGATGATCAGGGGAATGGCCAGCTGGGTGCTGGTGAATACCAGAACGGCGGCAACCGAGAGGTAGATTTTGGCCCGGTAGGGACGCACAAAGGCCCAGATGCGGCGCACCGTCTTGGGGTCATAGGCCTTGCCAAAGACCTCCTCTTCGATGCGGTGACTGCCCACGCTGGCGCGGGGTGGGCGCTGGCCGGGGAAAGCGGCGACTTCGCGGTCGTCTTCGTCAAGCACGCTCATTGGGCAGCACTCCCGATTTCGAGGTCTTCTGTGGGACGTGTCTGCAGGTCATAGAGCGCGCGATAGCGCCCGTTCTGTGCCAGCAACTGGTCGTGGCTGCCCTGTTCGACAATCTTGCCGTCTTCGAGGAACAGGATCACATCGGCGTGCAGCAGGGAGCTCAGGCGATGGGAAATCACCAGCGTGACCCGGTCGCTGGCATAGCGGCGCATGGCGCTGCGGATGCGATGCTCGGTGCCGGCGTCGATGGCAGCCGTGGAGTCGTCGAGCACCATGACCGCGGGCTTGAGCACCAGGCTGCGGGCAATCGACAGGCGCTGGCGCTGACCGCCCGAGAGCGACACGCCACGCTCGCCCACCACAGTGTCATAGCCGGTGGGCAGGCCCATGATATAGCTGTGCAGCTGGGCGCTTTCGGCCGCCTTTTCGATCTTGGTCTCCTTGGACCAGGGATCGCCATAGGCGATATTGTTCTCGATTGTCGTGGTGAACAGGAACGTATCCTGCTGCACCACGGCCACCGCGCGGCGCAGCGATTGCAGCGTGACCTTGCTGATGTCCTGGCCATCGATCGAGATGGTGCCGGCGTCGATGTCGTAAAAGCGCGGAATCAGGTGGGCAAGCGTCGACTTGCCGCTGCCGGGCACGCCAACGATGCCGATGGTCTGGCCGGCCCTGGCCTCGAAGCTGATGCCGTCGAGGGTGGGATGGGTCGCACCGGGATAGGTGAAATGCACATCGTCAAAGCGCAGCGTGCCCTCGGTGATCTCGAGGTCCACCGCGCCGGGCACGTCATCGATGGCCAGCGGCTCGTCGATGAAGCTGAACAGGCGGTCGCCGCAGATCGACGCGCGGGCAAAGGAATTGACCATCAGCCCGAGCTGACGCACCGGCATCTGCAGGATGGTCATGAAGGTCAGAAAACTCGCCAGCGTGCCCACGCTCATCTCGCCGGCAATGACCTTGTTGCCGCCAAACCAGAGCACCAGGCCCATGGCGGCAAAGAAGGAGAACGTCATGGCGCTGGTATTGCGCACGCGCACATTGACGCGCTGATGGGACAGTTCGAGCGCCTCGCGGGAGGCAGCGTCGAACTTGTCGAGTTCGAATTGCTGCGCCGAGAAGGCCCGCACGACGCGGATGCCACCCAAATTCTCTTCCATCACCCGGGTCAGGCCCGAGAGCTTTTGCTGCAGGGCAATCCAGGTGGCCCGCAGGGTGAGCTGGGCCACCGAGGAACGCCAGGCGACGAAAGGCACGAAACTGAGGGCCAGCAGGCCCAGCATCAGATCGGTGCTCAGCAGCATATAGGCGCCCACGCCGATCAGCACGGAGAGCAGGACAACGCGCACCAGCCCGGTGGCAAAGAACATGCGCACGCCGTCCAGGTCGAGCAGGCCCATGGTGATCAGGTCGCCGGTGTGGACCTTGTCGTGATAGGAATAGGAGAGCTTCTGGACCTTGTCATAAAAGGCCAGGCGCAGCTCGTAGCCGACATGGTGGCCGACGCTTTCGGAAAAGTAGTTCTGCAGCAGGGTGAAAAAGCCACGCGCGACAGAGACCGCCAGCAGCGTCATGGCGCTCCAGAACAGCGCCTGTTCGGCCCCCTCCCCGGCGGTGCTCAATATGCCCTGGGCCTGGTCGACGGCATGGCCGAGCAGGCGCGGAATGAGCAGCTGCAGGATCGACGCGACAATGGTGGCGCCGATGGCAATGGAAGCCTGCCAGGGATGCCGCAGCGAATACAGCGCGATGCGCACCAGTGCGCGACGGCCCTTGCCAGCATGCGCGGCTGCCAGATGAGCGCGTGCATCGCCGCGAGAATGGTCGCGGCCAGCCGTGTGGGTGGTCAAGAAACTATCCAGACTTCAAATATATGTGGGGTCCGAACGGGCCGGGCGCCAACCGTCACCGGGGCTCGGACAAATCAACTCGCCTGACTATAAAATGCCCATTCTGCCTACCATTCAAGATAAAATCTGAGCAAAAAACGCAAACTATGGCGGTTCGGCCCGCTATTGGCCGCTATTGGCCGCTGTTGAGCTCGGGATAGATCAGCGCCGAACACTGCCGGTTGCTGGCGTCGAGAATGGTCTGCTCCTGCGCCGAAACCATGCCCGAATAGATCGCGTTCCACAGATCGTTGGCTTCCACCCCCTCGACGCCGCACTGGCAATAGGTGGTGCACTGCGCCGCCGGGATGCCGACCTGCATGCAGGTCGCCTGGCAGCCGGAGAGAAAATCGGTCCGGCGCATGGCGATTTCGGGGTGCAGCAGCGACGCGGCGGGATAGACCAGGCCGAGCAGAATGGGCTGATGCAGCAGATAGATCAGCAGGCTCCAGCGGCCCAGCACTGCCAATAGGCGGGGCAGGCGGCCTGCCGGGTTGATCGCGGCCAGGCGGATCGCCAGGGGCGAAGCCAGTACGATGCGCGCCAGCAATACGCCCAGCAGGACCGCGGCGAACCAGGGAAAGACCGGCACCAGATCATTGGCCGGCGGCGGCACCTGCCAGAAGCCGATCCAGGAGAACGCCTTCTCGTCGAACAACATATTGGCGTAAAACAAGGGCAGCGCGATCACAATGGCGGCCACCAGCCCGCCCAGCCAGAGCGGCGCGAACAGAAATGGCAGCGCCAGAATGCTGAACAGGGCGATGGCGTGCAGCACGCCGAAATAGACAAAGCTGAAGGGGAACACCTGCCAGGTCGCCAGGGTGATCACGCCGGCGCCCAGCACGACAAATATCCAGCGCCGCCAGAAGGCGCGCCAGCGGATGCCGCGGCCATGGCCGAGCACGAGGCCCACGCCCGTCAGGAACAGAAAAGCCGCCAGAATGCAGCGGGCAACAACCACCCAATAGGGATCGCGGCCCACATCGGGGGCAATGAAGCGGAAAAAGCTCAGGTCCCAGCAGAAGTGATAGGCCACCATGGCAATGATGGCCACGCCGCGGGCGATGTCGATGACGGCAAAGCGGGGGCGGGGTGTTTCGGTCACTGTGGTCATCGTGTCGCGCCCTTTGTGCCACGCCCTCGTCCTTCGACAGGCTCAGGATGAGGTCTACTGCAGCCATCTGCGAATCCCTCAGTAGACCTCATGGTGAGCTTGTCGAACCACAAGGTCGTGGCAGCGGTGCAAGGCCATGCATCA
>CAXBKI010000247.1:0-5158 GCA_963975955.1 uncultured Devosia sp. | reverse complement strand
CGAGCTGGCGGTGGGTGTCTATGTCGGCTATGACAGCCGCGCTCGATGGGACGTTCGGTGACGGGCGGGACCTTTGCCGCCCCGATCTTTACCGACTTCATGGCCAAGGCGCTGGCGGGCAAGCCGGCAACCTCGTTCGCCATGCCGGCGGGGATGACGACGGCCTGGATCAACCCGAACTCGGGGGTCAAGGCATTTGAGGGCGAGGGCGGTATCGAAGAGGCCTTCAAGCCAGGCACCGGCCCCAATCTGATGACCTCGGTGATCGGCCTTGATGCCAATACGCTCGATGCGATCCAGCGCCAGCAGCAGATGCAGCAGCAATATGGCGGTGGCATCACCCAACCAGGCGGCAACGGCCAGTATCTGGACCCCAATCTCGGGCGCGGCGGCCTGTTCTAGGTGGCCGGTTTCGTTCTCTATCCCGATCCGATCCTCAACAGTGTCGCGCTGCCGCGTCCGGTGGATGCCGCCATGCTCGAGGTTGGCGCGGCCCTGCAGGCTGCCGCAGCGGGTGTGGAGGCTTACGGCCTGGCGGCAGCCCATATCGGTCGCTGCGAGCCGCTGGCGGTGGTCAGCGTGGCCGGGCAGGGCATGGCGCGCGACTATCGCTTGCTGTTCAACCCGGTTGTGCTGGCCTGCGCCGAGGAGCGCGCCTTCGGACCCGAGGGTTCGGTGTCGATGCCCGGCATAGAAGTTCCCATCGAGCGCGCCGTCTGGGCCCAGATCGGCTTTGACACCGCAGAGGGTGTGCGCACGACGCTGCGGCTGGAGGGATTTGCCGCACGGGTGGCCCAGCATGAGATCGATCAGGTCAATGGCGTGTTCTTCCTCGGCCGCCTGTCGCGTCTCAAGCGCGATACCGCGATCCGCAAATTCCACAAGAGTCAGCGTTAGGTTGATCGAAGCGGGCGCGTCGGCTAAACGAAGCGCCGCGAATAAAGGAATTGCACCATGCGTACGGAAATCGAAAAGACCGTCGCCGAAATCGAGCAGGTTTTGACCTTGCTGAGGAGGCATCTTTGACTGGGATACTGCAGAACTCCGTCTCGACGCGCTGACCGCGCAAACCGAATCTCCCGAATTCTGGAACGACCCGGAAAAGGCCCGCACCACCATGCGCGAGCGCGATGAGCTCGACGTGGCCGTCAAGTCCGTGCGGGAGCTGGAAGCAGGCATTCGGGACAATGTCGAACTGATTGAGCTGGGTGAAGCCGAAGGCGACGCCGAGGTGGTCAAGGAAGCCGAAAGCGCGCTGCTCGAACTCAAGCAGACGGCGCGGCGCCGACAGATCGAAACGCTGCTGTCGGGCGAAGTGGACAGCAATGACTGCTACGTCGAAATCCATTCCGGCGCAGGTGGTACCGAAAGCCAGGACTGGGCCAACATGCTCCTGCGCATGTATACCCGCTGGGCAGAACGCCGGAACATGAAGGTCGGCCACCATCATGGTCAAGGGCCACAATGCCTATGGCTGGATGAAGACCGAGAGCGGCGTGCACCGCCTGGTGCGCATCAGCCCCTACGATTCGGCGGCGCGACGGCATACGAGCTTTTCCAGCGTCTGGGTCTATCCGGTTGTCGATGACTCGATCGACATCGAAATCCGCGAAGCCGATCTCAAGGTCGATACCTATCGCGCCTCGGGTGCCGGCGGGCAGCACGTCAACACCACCGACTCGGCCATCCGCATCACGCACGTGCCGTCCGGGATCATCGTGGCCTGTCAGCAGGAGCGCAGCCAGCACAAGAACCGTGCTACCGCCATGGCGATGCTGAAGTCGCGGCTCTACGAAGCCGAACTGCAGCGGCGCGAAGAAGAAGCCAATGCGCAGGCGGCCAGCAAGACCGATATCGGCTGGGGCCACCAGATCCGCAGCTATGTGCTGCAGCCCTACCAGATGGTCAAGGATCTGCGCACCAGCGTGGAAAGTGGCCAGCCTGCACTGGTGCTCGATGGTGATCTGGATGGCTTCATGGAAGCGGCGCTGGCCCAGCGCGTCGGCGTCGCCACGGACGTGGCCGGCGACTAAAGCCCATCGATGGCCTGACGACGAACCGCATCAACGCAACCACGCCCGCCTTGACCTGTGTCAAGGCGGGCGCCGGGCAGGCGTGACATCCCTATGCGCGGCGAAGACCCTCGCCGTGCATAGAGGAGATAGCAGTGGCCAATATGATGAAGGCGGCGGTCGTCCGCGAATTCGGCAAGCCCTTGTCGATCGAGATGGTGCCGGTGCCGGTGCCCGGGCCCGGCGAAGTCCTGGTCAAGGTCGTGGCCTGCGGCGTATGCCATACCGATCTGCATGCGGCGGACGGGGACTGGCCGGTCAGGCCGACTTTGCCTTTCACGCCCGGCCATGAAGTGGCCGGCACCGTGGCGGCACTCGGCGAGGGGGTCACCAATGTCAGGATCGGCGAGGCGGTGGGGGTGGCCTGGCTGCATGATGCCTGCCAATCCTGCGAATATTGCGAGACCGGCTGGGAGACGCTGTGCGAGCATCAGCACAATACCGGCTACAGCGTCGATGGCGGTTTCGCCGAATATGTGATTGCCGCGGCGCCATTTGTCGCGCGCCTGCCGGCCGATGTCGACTTCGCGGCGATCGCGCCTATCCTCTGCGCCGGGGTGACGACCTATAAGGGTCTGATTGAAACCGAAGTCCGCGCCGGCGAATGGGTGGCCATTTTCGGTATTGGCGGGTTGGGCCACGTGGCCGTGCAATATGCGGTGGCCATGGGCGTGCGTGTCGTGGCCATCGATATCGCGCCCGAAAAGCTGGCTCTGGCCAAGGCCTCGGGTGCCGAACTGGTGGTCGATGCCCGCGATGACGATGCGGTCCAGCGCATTCTGGAGGCAACGGGCGGTGGCGCCCATGGCGTGCTGGTCACGGCGGTGTCCCCGCCGGCCTTTTCACAGGCGCTCAAGGTGGTGCGCCGCAAGGGCACCGTCGCGCTGGTCGGCTTGCCGCCGGGCGAGTTTCCGACGCCGATTTTCGATGTCGTGCTGAAACGGCTGACCGTGCGGGGATCGATCGTGGGGACACGGCGCGATCTCGACGAAGCCATCGGCTTTGCCGCCGCAGGCAAGGTGCATGCCGAGATCACCAAGGTGCCCCTTGAGCAGATCAATGCGGTATTTGCCGATCTCAAGGCTGGTCGGGTGGATGGGCGCGTGGTGATCGACTTCACCGATCATTCCGGCGAAGCGGCCTGAGCGCAAATCAGGGCAGCGTCTCTGCTGGCTAAGCGCCGCGGTGGAGCGGCAGCAGGCGCTTGCCGGCGTCGAGAAATGCCTTGGGGTCGATGGCGTTGTCGCCGCGGCGTACTTCAAAGTGCAGGTGCGGGCCGGTGGAGCGGCCGGTGGAGCCGACTTTGGCGATGGGAGTGCCGGTATTGACCCGCTGGCCCTCCTTGCTGAGATAGCCCGAAAGATGGCCGTAGCGGGTAATCAGGCCATCGTCATGGGTGACCTCGACTGTCTTGCCATAGCCTGAGCGGGTGCCGACGAAGGTAACGACGCCTTTGCCGGCACTGAGCACCGCGGTGCCCGACGCCGCGGCAAAATCGAGGCCCGAGTGAAAGGCACGACTGCCCGTGAACGGGTCCGTGCGATTGCCAAAGCCGGAGCTGCGCCGGAAATTGCCGGTAATGGGCATGTGGACCGGCGCACCGTCGATGCTGTCGCGGGCCGCCTTGTAGCGGATCAGCGCTTCGAGGACGACATTGGCATCGTCGACCATGGGCGTGCTGTCGCCGCCATCGATCGGGGCCAGCAGCGGGCCGCCCATGTCATCGCCGGTCGCCGGCAGATCCACGGCGATGCCCAGGCCACTCAGTTCAGCGACAATGCTGTCGGTGCGGGCGATCGCCGTTTCGGCGATTGAGGTCATGGCTGACTGGGTTTCGTCCATCATCTGGCTGACGGCGGCTGCGGTAGCGCTGATGTCGGGATTGCCGCTGATGGTTGGCGCTGGTTCATAGAGGGCGGCGTCGGTGTGGGCGGGTTGGGAGAGGCTGGCGGCCTCGATGCCGAGTTCGCCGGCCTTGTCGACCAGCACCCGGACCAGCTGATGCTGCTCGAGCAGGACTTCCTGCTGCTGCGAGAGTTCCTGGAGTTGCAGGTTGATGTCGCCGGCCTGGGCGTAGCTGCGCGAATGCAGGCGATCGACCTCGACCCGCAGCTGGGCAATGCGGTCTTCATAGGCCTGAACGACCTGTTCGCTCTGGCCGTTGAACAGGCGGGCGATGTCGGGCGACAGCAGCAGGGCCGTGCCGAGCAGGCCATTGCCGCCCAGCAGCAGCGCAAACATGGAATAGAACAGCGCCGGATGGATGCCGCGCCGCGCCGGTCTGGTCGCTGGGTCGCGACTCTTGTCGGTTCGGCCAAAGCTGGCTTGATTGTGCACGCGACTTCCCCACCGCCTTATGGTGAGCGGATTATGACGCCGCGTGGTTAACAAAGCCTGTGTCAGCGCGTCTCGGCGAGGTGGCTCTGGAGGGCTTCAAGTACCTTTTGCGCGTGACCGCGAACGCGGGTCGCGGGGATCACCGCGGCGATGGTGCCATCGGCGGCCACGATGATGCTGGTGCGGATCAAGCCCATGAATTCGCGGCCATAGAGCTTTTTGGGTTGCCACAGGCCGAAGGCTTCAATGACGCTGCGCTCGGGGTCGGCGGCCAGCGGCACCTGCAGACCATGTTTGCTGCGGAATTTGACATGCTTGTCGATGCTGTCGGGCGAGACGCCCACGAGGCGAGCGCCAAGCGCGGCGAACTGGGCGGCGCGTTCGGAGAATTCCTGATTCTCGACCGTGCACCCGGTGGTGTCGTCGGCAGGGTAGAAGTACAGCACCACCGGCTGGCCGGGATGGCCCTGCAGGTGAAAATGGCTGCCATCGTCAAGCGGCAGGGCAATCTCGGGTGCGCTGTCGCCTGGCTGCAATCTGGTCATGGGTCTCTCTATCGGGTGAACGCTGGAAAAATGTGGGTGTCGGTGCCCCATTACAGCCGGTATCATGGGGCAATAGACCGCAACTGCGCCTGATTCCTTTAGGCGCCGCACGTTATCGGCAAGCCTCGTTCTGGAAGCAAGTGAGCGCGTCAATCTTACCACCAGACACTACTGTCGGCATGGCGGCGCCTTACAGGCGCCATC
>CAXBKI010000246.1:0-5219 GCA_963975955.1 uncultured Devosia sp. | reverse complement strand
TGGAAGTCGCGTCAGAATTGATCGAGGTCGGCGCCGGCTCCACCTCGCGCAGCTTGGCGTCGATCTGCTCGTCCGGCTCGCCCAGAATGCTGAAATATACCCGCTGCCCAGGCTTCACCCGCACCACGTCGGCTTCCGAGATTTCCGCCTTGATCACCATGGTGTCCAGATCGGCGATCTTGACGATGGTGGGCGTGGTGGAGCTGGCATTGACCGTCTGGCCCTGCTCCACCAGCAGCGCCACCACGGCGCCCGCACTGGGCGCCACGATCTCGGTCTGGGACACCAGGCTATTGGCGTTGAGCTGTGCATTGCGTCGCAGGGTGGCGTTCGCCTTGACCAGGCTGGCCTCCTGGCTGCGCTTTTGCGCCTTGATTCCGGCCAGTGCTGCCTGCGCCGTCTTGACCGCATTTTCCTGGTTGAGGCTGTCGATCTCGGCGATCAGGTCGCCCTTCTTGACCGCCTGCCCCAGCGTCACATGCAGCGCCTCGATCCGGCCGGACACTTCCGCGCCGACACTGACCAGCGAATTGGCCTGCAGCACGCCCGAGGCCAGCACCGACTGTTCGATGTCACCCCGGCCCACGCTGACGGTCGTGGGCACCTCCGGCGCCTGCGGCCTGGCCATGAAATACCACCAGGCCGCGCCCCCGGCGATACCCAGTACCAGCACCACCAGCAGCCACTTCGCCAAGGTCTTCAAACCGCACCACCCAAAATCCTGATTGTTCCGATCAATATACCAAAGCGATCAACGATCACGTGAGAACTTGGTAATCACGTTACATTTTGGAAAGGTTCGCCCAGGCGGCCGGGCAGTTGACGCCGCCTGCCTTGGGGGTCCACCTTGCCCGCCTCGATTTTTTCTTCCAGGATTCTGCCATGTACCAGCTGCTTGATCCCAGCCGCTTCGTCGTCTTCATCACCGGCGCCACGTCCGGTTTTGGCGAAGCTGCTGCGCGCCGTTATGTCGCCGCTGGCGGCAAGGTCATCGCCACCGGTCGCCGCTGGGACCGGCTGGTCGATCTGCAGATCGATCTGGGCAGCGAAAACTGCCATATCGTCGCCCTGGACGTGCAGGATCGGGCCGCCATCGACGCGGCCATCGCCGATCTGCCGCCGCCCTTTGCCGGCATCAATATCGTGCTGGCCAATGCCGGCCTGGCGCTCGGCCTGCAGCCGGCGGCCGAAGCCGACATCACCGATTGGGAGACCATGATCGCCACCAATGTCACCGGGCTGGCCTATACTGTGCGCGCCCTGTTGCCCGGCCTGATCAGGCGCGGCGGCGGCCACATCGTCACGCTCGGCTCGGTTGCCGGCGACTACCCCTATCCGGGCGGCTCGGTCTATGGCGCGACCAAGGCCTTCGTGAAGCAGCTCGCCCTCAACCTGCGCGCGGACCTGCAGGGCAAGAATGTCCGCGTCACCAATATCGAGCCCGGCCTGACCGAGACCGAGTTCTCGCTGGTCCGCTTCAAGGGCGATGAGGACAAGGCCGCCAGGCCCTATGCGGGCACCAAGGCGATGAATGCCCAGGACATTGCCGAGACCATCTTCTGGAGCACCACGCTCCCCGCCCATGTCAACGTCAACCGCCTGCAGGTCATGGCCACCACCCAGGCCTTTGGCCCCTTCGACATTTATCGCGAAGACTGACCCGCGCCATCAATTCCGGAGCTTGCCCATGTTCTACGTCTCTACCGCCAGACCAGCTCTGAGCGCCCTGGTCACCTGCCTGCTGCTGACGACCACCGTTCAGGCGGAGGACCCGATCAGCGTCAAGGAGATAGGCTCCACCTGCCTGCTGGCCAGCCTGGACGACTGCAAGGTGCTGTCCGCAGGCTTTCTCAACGTGAACAATTATGGCGACAGTGACGGCGCCCCGTGGCTGGCGTGGCAGATCCAGACGGGCTCCAGCCAGGACTTCGGCGCCATTGGCGGTTTCGTGCTGCTGCAATACGCCGATGGCTGGACCGTCCGGGATTCCGGCTTTGATGGCTATTTCCAGCTGCCTCGCCTCAACAATGATGGCGTGCTGCACATCCCCGGCTATGGCCAGGGCACGGCAGTCATGAATGCCGATCGGCTCTATCAGATCGATCAGGACGGCCTGGCACTGACGGCCGTCGACATGGACCACTGGCGCGACACCATAGCCGACAGACTGCCCGCCGGCCTGGGCATCTGGAAGGGCGTCAACTACGACTTCTCCGACCCATGGTCGGGCTATGTCGCCCGCACCGCGCTCTGGAACGACGATGATGCCAATTGCTGCCCCTCGGGCGGCAGTGCCGTTATCTCGCTTGCCATCGAGGACCACGCCCTGGTCGCCACGGACCTCGTCGTCAGCCCGCCCGAGGCCGAGGCGGCAACACAGTAAGCCGTCTATTCTTGCAGATCCGCCTCACCTCGATAGGGCGGAGTGTGCTCGATTGAGTGCGGTCGATATGGAGACCATCAGGTCAGGGTCAACCGCAACCTGACTCCTCCCCCTTCGGGGGGGGGCCGGCCGCGTGAGGGCAGTCCTGATGGGGATGCCGCCCCCCAAAAAACACCCGGCGTCCTAAAGCCCCAGAAACCGTGCCGTGTCGGGATCGACCGGCACGCCCTCGGCCTGGCGTTGCGCCACCGTCTCCCATTCCCGGTCGCCCGGCGCCATCACCCGTTCGGCCCCCGGGCGCACCGGTGCCGATCGCAGGCCGGCCAGGTAACGCGTCATCAGCGTTCCGAACAGCGCGCGCCCGACGAACTTGTCCGGATCGATGACCAGCACGAAGTGTCCCATATTGCGCGGCGTCGATATATCGTCGCCGCCATACATCGGGATGAAATCGCTATCGAGCGTGGTTCCCGTCAGCAGGGCCGAAAACAGCGTCGCCACGCCTGCCAGCGCCGCGCCCTTGTAGCCAAAATCGGCGCCCCCCAGCGGCAGCAGCATTTCTGCCGCTGCCGGATCGGTCGTGGCCGATCCGTGCCTGTCCGCCGCCACGCCCTCGGCCAGCTCAAGCCCCAGCGAACGGTGCAGCAGCACCCGGTTCATCGGGATCGATGAGGTTGCCATATCGACCAGCCACGGCCGGCTGTCGGGCACCGGCGCGGCAAAGGCCAGCGGATTGGTGCCATGGAACCGCGCGGCGCCGTCGAACAGGGCCACCATGGAATCGGTATTGGTGGTGGCGAATGTGACAAAGCCCGCTTCGGCTCCGGCCAGCGCATAGGCCCCGGCCGCACCCAGATGGGAGGAATGCTTGATCCCCACCGCGCCCACACCGGCTTCGCGCGCCAGCCCGATCCCCACCTCGACCGCCTTGTAGGCCGCGTAGTGCCCCAGCCCGTCATCGCCATGCACCATGGCGCTGCCCGCTGCCCGAACCTCAACCGCGAGCTGGGGTGCCTTGTTCAGCCGTCCGCCGGCCAGCATCTGGCAATAATGCTCGGTCAGCCGCACGCCGTGGCTGTCCACGCCCACCAGCGACGCATGCAGCATCGCCCGTGTCGCGGCCGCCAGCGAGGCTTCGCTGGCGCCGGCCGCGCGCAACCGTGCCGCGACCCTGGTTTCAAGCACGTCTGTACGATAGGTCGGCGCGTCGCTGTTCTGCATGTCTGGGGTCGTCCTCATGGTCGGCCTGCCGGCCACGTCCTGGCTGGCGCTCCGGGCCACCGCAAGCTCTCCCGTAAACCGGGCCCAGCGTCAACATTGCCCCCGCCTCTGGCGCAGACGAGATTCCCGCTTTCGTGGAATGACATATTCTCCTCGCCTGATTATGCTGGCGTCCATGCTGAACACTCTCACCTCCGCCATCGATCCCACAACGCACGACCTCTGGCAGGTGATTGCCGCCACCGATGAAGTGCCCATCGGCCAGGTCCAGACCACCCTGCTGCTGGATACCCCCATCGCCCTTACCCGCGATCGCGACGGTCTGCCCGTCGTCTGGCGCCGCAGCAATGAGCAGCAGGGCGATGAGATCGACGCCGAGACCATTCTCGACCGCCTCCCCGTCATCACCGGCTATGGCTATGTCTGGACCAGCTTCGGCCACCCCCCTGCCGCGCTTTTTCCCATTCCCGAATATGCCGAGGCCGACCGCAAGAACATGAGCTGCGGCTCCATCGGCCTGCATGTCTCGGCCCCGCGTGCCGTGGAGAATTTTCTCGACATGGGCCACTTCCCCTATGTCCACACCGACATTCTGGGTGCCGAGCCGCATACCGAGGTCAAGGAATACGACGTGGAGGTCTCCGAGGAACGCGATGAGGTGCTGGCCACCCGCTGCAAGTTCTTCCAGCCGCGCGCGGCGCTCTCGGCCACCGAGGGCATGGAGGTCGAATATGTCTATCGCGTGCCGCACCCCTTCTGCTCGGTGCTCTACAAATCCTCGCCCGAGGCCCCCGACCGGCGCGATGTCATCGCCATATTCCTTCAGCCCATGACCCAGGAGCGCTGCCGCGCCCATCTGCTGCAGTCCATGATCGACAGCACCTCCACCATCACCGAGCTGCGCCGTTTCCAGCAGACCATTTTCGGCCAGGACAAGCCGATCCTGGAAAACCAGTATCCCAAGCGGCTGCCGCTTGACCCGCGGGCCGAGACGCCGATCCGCGCCGACAAGTCGGCCATCGCCTATCGCCGCTGGCTCAGCCAGAAGGGCATTACCTATGGCACCATTCCCGTGGCGTCATAGGATGGTATCAGTAGACCTCATGGTGAGCCCGTCGAACCGCGAGGTCGCGGCACGGCACCGCCAGTCGGCACGCCATGGACGCGACACCCGCAGGCCACCCCTGAGCCCATCACCGGCTCTGAAGTCTGCGCCTGCCTCCCCCTTGTGGGGAGGAAATGCGGGTGGCGGTGCGTCACGCATATTGCGCTCGCGGCTCCACCCCACCCCCGCCCTCCCCATCGAGGAGAGGGAGTCAGATCGCGCCACCCCGTACGCCAGGGTGACCGCGCCAATCCACAAGACGATCGTGGCGCGATCCCAGTCCATCGTGGATCACTGCCCATGACGCTCTCGCTGTCCGACCCAAGCTGGTATCCCATCGCCTCCAGCGAAGACCTGCCCTTCCGCCACGTCTATCATGGACAGTTGCTCGGCCGTGAACTGGCCGTCTGGCGCGCCGATGATGGCAATGTAAACGTCTGGGAAAACCGCTGCCTGCACCGCGGCGTGCGCCTGTCCATCGGCGTCAATGAAGGCGCCGAGCTCAAATGC
>CAXBKI010000245.1:0-5224 GCA_963975955.1 uncultured Devosia sp. | reverse complement strand
GTGATCAGGAAGGCGAAGGGAAAGGTAAAGGCGCCCCAGGTCAGCAGGTCGGCCAGGTTGACCGCGCCCACCTGCACCTGCAGGGGGTAAAGCACAAGAATATTGGAGGCAGCGACAACCACCACCATGGCAGCGAGCGCCGCCAGAAAACGAGCCAGCATCAGAATGCACCTCTATGTAACCGCTCGCCGGCATCAGACCGGGGCGGGGATGCGCCGAGATTGGCGCAAAAGAAAAACCGCGCAGGGCATACCCCTACGCGGTCAATTCGTCAGTTGGACAATTCGCTCAGGCAGCCAGCGCCGCGCGAACTTCCTTCTTGATGCCCTGAGCCAGCGTCGACAGCGTGTCGTCGCTCTGCTTGAGCAGGAAAGCGTCCAGACCGCCGCGGTGTTCGACCGAACGCAGGGCATAGGCGGAAATGCGCAGCTTGACGGGGCGGTTCAGCGCCTCCGAAATCAGCGTCACGTTCACCAGGTTCGGGAGAAACCGGCGACGGGTACGATTGAGAGCGTGCGAAACGTTGTTGCCAACCAAAACGCCCTTGCCGGTAAGTTCACAGCGCCGTGCCATGGTCATGTATCCTGTTGCAAAAGGCCTCTCGTGCGGGGATCGAGCCCCGCAGCGGGCCTATCTTGTCCTGAAATCTGAGGGCTCTTTAGTCAATATGCGGCGCCCCGTCAAGACAAACGCCAGCTCAATCCAGCGCGAGCGGCTTGCACAGGCCCATTCCAGACGGCACTTTCAAACCCTGGCCTGATTCGCGCCGCCCATTGCAGAGACGCCCAACCTTGACCCAGTTTCGTTTCGCCGCCCTTGCCGCACTGACCCTGTTCACCAGCCTGCCCGCTGTTGCTGCCCAAGTCGATGCCAGAGCCAGCTATGTGCTGACGCTGGGCGGCATCAATATTGCCGCGATGGACGTCGATCTCGACGACGACGGCGCACAATACAGCCTGGACCTGTCAGCCAATGTTGCCGGCATGGGAGCCATTGTTGCCAGCGGCACGGCCCAGGCCAGTTCCGCTGGCAGTTCGGCGGGCAACCAGCTGGCGGCGCGCACCTTCAGCCTGCAAACCCGCGCCAGAGGGGACACCTTCGATGTCAATGTCACCTTCAGCGGCGGCGATGTCGGCTCGTTCAAGGTCGAGCCACCCATTGTCGACAATTATGACCGGGTGCCACTGGAGCGTCGCCATCTGACCGGGGTGAGCGATTTTCTGTCCGCCTTCGTGCTCAAGGGCGGCGCGCTCGACAAGGAGCTGTGCGATCGCAAGGTCGGCATCTTCACCGGCGTCGAGCGTTTCGACATTGCCATGCGCTTTGGCGGCACCGACGACGCGACCTCTGCCCGCACCGGCTATCAGGGACCGGTGGTGCTGTGCTCGGTCGCCTACAAGCCGGTTTCGGGCCATTTCACCACGTCCGAGATCACCGATTATCTCGCCGCGAGCAACCGCATCGTCATCTGGTACGCCCCATTGGGGCCCACGGGCTATTTCATCCCCTACCGGGTCCTGCTGGGCACCAATATGGGTGATCTTTCCATGGTGCTGACCGGCATGCGCTTTTAGCGCCGCGTCCCGCTTCGGGACGGTCAATCGCTTTATTGCTAAGATGCAGGTTGCGGGCTCCCAGATTGCGGGGCCCGAAGTGTTAAGGGCGCCTGTTCACCGGGACGATCCACGCGCAACACCAGCGCAAGCTTCTGCCATACCGGGCCAATATTCACGCTTTCTTCATCATCATGAACAGCTTTTGGGTGAAAAACGCCCTCCCCCGGGCCCGGCGCAACCCGTTAGTGCCGCGAGCGGGACGGGCCCACTACATGCAGCCGTGAACAAAGCGGCATTGTCCCAGACGCTCGATTCGCCCTCTGTTCGTTCCTGTTTTGGATCAGCCGTAAACCCGCACCGGCCGGGCCGCCCCGAGCTGTGCCATGCCGGCACACGTGGCCGTACTCATGCCCGGCACCCGGACGAATCGCTCCTCGCGTTTGCGGCGCGGAATGGCCGGAAATGCCTGCTTGCGGGCGCGCACGCAGATCACCCCGCTCATGGCCGGGCCCAGCAGGCGCCCGACCTGCTCGAACAGCCGGGTCGATTTGAGCACCAGCGAACTCTGGAACGGGGGCAGGAACAAGCCGTCACGCCAGGATACCGGCACAAAGCTGTGGTCCCGCAGCAGTTTGTCGAGCTGCCCGCCGGAATAGGGATTGCCCTGGCCAAAGGGGGTATTGTCACGCTGCGCCCAGATGCCCCGGCGCCGTGGCACCACCAGGATCAGATCACCATTGGGCGCAGTGATGCGCCAGAGCTCGCGCATCAGTTCCTCGGCATCGGCAACATGTTCCATGGCATGAATGGCGATCGTCAGATCGATAGCGGCATCCGTCAGCGGCATTTCCAGCGGATCGCACAACACGGTGTGGGACGGCCCTTCGCGCGGCCAGGCTGAAGCTCCCTGTCGCGCCGGCATGAAGGCAAGGACCCGCTCGGCCTTGTCCAGGGTAAAGCGCAGATAGGGGGTGGCAAAGCCCAGCCCCAGCACACGCTTGCCGCGCACATCCTCGGCCAGACCGATCACCTGCTCACGTACCAGGGCCCGCGAGATGCGGCCCAGAGGCGAACGATAAAAGGCGATCAGGCGTTGAACATCAGCGGTCATGCTGACAACTCTGCCGGTTTCCCCCGGACTTGTCTAATCCTTGGTTGTCATGCCATGTCCGGCTCCCTAGGTTTGGGCAACTGGTTTTTTCGGAGTGGTACCATGGCTGTGATCATTGATGTCTTTGGCGCGCGGGACGACAATTTTGGCTATCTGGTGCATGACGAGGCCACCGGACGCACGGCCGCGATCGATGCACCCGAGGCTGCGGCCATCCAGACCGCGCTGACACTGCGCAGCTGGGACCTTACCGACATCTTCATCACCCACCACCATATCGACCACGTCGAAGCCATTCCCGAGCTCAAGGCCGAATTTGGCGCGCGCGTGGTCGGGCCGCGCGCCGAGGCAGACAAGATCGCCGATCTGGACGTGCTGGTGGGTGGCGGCGATACGGTGACCCTGGGCGAGACCAGCTTTGATATCTATGATGCGCCTGGTCACACGCTGGGCCACATCGTGTTCCACGATCCTGTCGGCAAGCATCTGTTCAGCGCCGATGCCCTGTTTTCGCTCGGGGTCGGCCGCATGTTCGAAGGCACTCCCGGCCCCATGTGGGAAGGCGTCAAGGCGCTGCGTGAGCTGCCCGACGACACGCTGGTCTATTGCGGCCATGAATACACCGCCAGCAACGCCAAATTCGCGCTCTCGATCGACCCGGACAATGCTGCGCTGCAGCGGCGAGCCGCTGAAGTTGCCGAATTGCGGGCGGCCGGCCGGCCCACCATTCCTTTCCTGCTCGGCCAGGACAAGGCGGCCAACCCCTTCCGGCGCGCCGCCGGCCCGGCGCTGGCCCGCCATTACGGGCTGCAGGGCGCCGCGCCGGCCGAGGTGTTTGCCGCCATCCGCAAGGGCAAGGACAACTTCTAGTTCCCTGCCAATCGGCCCCAGAACATTGTGATCGGCGCCTTGCGGGGCGCCGATTTTTTTGTTCCCCGACAGCGGCCGCCGTCATGCCGCACGAAACTTTGATGTTAACTACGCTGCGTTTTCGCATCCGCAGTCGTTAACAAAACGTTACCATCTGGCACGCTGATTGCTCCTTAGGGGGTATAGGGCCAGTTGTTCTGTTTCATTTTGAGACACCATGGCCCGTTTCGAGACAAATGAGGCGAACATGGCCAGCAATGAAACGCATACGCCCGGACTGCCGATGTTGACCGAACCAGCCCGCCCGCGCCCTTCCCTGGCGCGCAGCCAGACCGGTGCCGCTTTCGTCAGCCAATTGCTGGCTTCGCGCGCCAACCTGCCGCCCCAGCGCCTGCGCCGACGCGGCAGCGCCGAAGGCGCCATCGGCGCCTATGCCAATGGGGCCAAGGTGGCGATCAAACGCATGCCCGCGGGCTATCGCAAGACGGTCCTGGCCTGAACCGGCGGCGGCATAGCCTGCTCGACGCAATATCCGGCCTCGCTAGCGCCCTGCCTGATGGGCCGCGCCGCATTGCGACAGGATGGCATCGACGACCTGCTCCAGGGGCGCCGTGGCGTCGATGACCACAGCGCCCTGGGGCACATCTTCCTTGCTCTCGTGCAGCTGGACGATCAACTGTCGCTCGGCGGGCCTGCCGCCGAACTCATCTGCCGGCCGCCCGGCCAGCCGTCGCAGCAAGGTGTCGCGATCGATCTCGAGCACAAACACCCCGTCGAACACATCGATGAAGCGCTGCCAGTTTCTCGAACCGCCGCAAAAGAAGGTGGTTGGCCGGCCTTGATCGGCAGCCAGGGACCTGACCTTGTCCACCGGCCAGATCCAATGCTTGTTCACCCAGGCGGCGCGGTCCGCCGCATCCTCCGCCGCCGCCGGCTCGAGCGGCAGCCCCGTCAGCGGGTCGCCACGATAGGCCAGCGAACGGTCACCATGGATTACGTGGTAGCCACGCCGCTGCAGTTCCTCGGCCACCGAGGTCTTGCCGGTGCCCGAGACCCCTTCAATCAGGTAATTCCTGCTGCCCATTCCGCTTGCGGCTTCGCCCCGTCAGTTCATCGTCACGTCGCGGCCAGCACTGGTGATCGAGACGGTAAAGCCCGCCACCACATCGATCAGCGCCATCACCATGAGCAGAAAGAAGACCGAGCTGGCTGCGGCGCCGACCAGCAGGAATTCGATCAGGAATGCCACGAACAGCACCATGGAAAGCATGTGCTCGACGATGGAATTGCGCCCGCTATTGGTGGATTTGAGCACCTCGAAAAACAGCATGACAATGCCGATCACCAGCAGGAAGTCACCCGCCGTGATCGCCCAGGGCGTGCCCGAAACCATGGGGATGTTGAACAGCCCCTGGGCCCAGCCGAGTGGCGAGCCGGCAAAGAACAGGAAGGCGGCCACATTATAGAGGACGAAGGGGACCACCAGCAGCGGTGGAATGAATGCGCCACGCCGGCGCGGCGCCGAATGGGTCGGCATCATCACGGTTTCGGTCATCGTTTCGGGCCTCGGTTTGCCGGCGTCAGCATGGCAGAGCGATGCAACGCCGTGAAGAGGGCAACGCGGGGCCACCCTGCCCGTTCCGAACAGCCTGCGGACTGATAGCGATAGCGACTGTCCGAAGGGCAG
>CAXBKI010000244.1:0-5237 GCA_963975955.1 uncultured Devosia sp. | reverse complement strand
CAGAACCAGAGTGACCAGCACGATGCGCGTCAGACGCCGCACCACAGCGCCAAGCACCGCAGCAACGTCGATCCGCGCGTCGCGTACGGCTGACGACTCATAGGTCATTGCTATTCCTCGCTCTATACCCCGACTTATTGCCATCTCGTGGTAAGCATTTGGTTAAACCGACACCGGGTCAAAACCCCACGCGTCAGCCGAAGGGGTTTATTAACCATGCAGAGGCGACACTGAAGCAACGTTCAAACCCGCGGGATCATGATGCGCTGGTTACCTTTGCTTGCCCTTGCCCTGATGCTGCCACTTGCGGCCTGCGCGACCACGCGCCCGGCAGCCTATCTGGTGGAAACCAAAGGCCCCTATCAACTCGACACCGGAGACTCGGTCCGTGTGACCGTTTATGGCGACGCGGAGCTGACCGACACCTATCGGGTCGACGACAGCGGTGCAGTAGCGTTCCCTCTGGTCGGTCCGGTGATTGTGCGTGGAGCCACCACCAAGATGGCAGCCAGCCGCATCGCTGCCGCCCTGGCAAATGGATATATGCGTAACCCCGACGTTGCCGTCGAGGTGGCCGAGTATCGACCGTTCTTTATTCAGGGCGAGGTCGGCAGGGCCGGTCAGTTTCCCTATGTCTTCGGCATGACGGTTCGCGCGGCCATCAGCACTGCCGGAGGGTTCACCGATATAGCCAACCGGCAGAGCGCAGTGGTCTACCGGCGTCAGGGCGACCAGATGGTCAAGGGCAGCGTCAACCTGGATTTCCCGATCTTTCCGGGCGATACAATCGTGGTGCAGGAACGCTGGTTCTGACGGAGAACGCCGTGACCGGACGCAAATTGCGCATCCTGCAGGTTATGCGCGCGCCGGTGGGCGGCCTGTTTCGCCACGTCGCGGATTTGACCCGGGCCCTCAGCGCCAACGGCCACGAGGTGGGCCTGGTGGTCGACAGCCTCGCCAACGACGCCCAGACCGAAACGCGACTGGCGCAATTGCTGCCATATGCCAGCCTGGGCATTCACCGGTTCGGCATGCCGCGCGTGCTGGGCGGCGGCGACCTCGTGACCCCCCTGGCAGTCCACAGGCTGCAGCGTGCGCTCAACATCGACATCCTGCATGGCCATGGCGGCAAAGGCGGCTTTTATGCCAGGCTGGCCCGGCTGGGCAGCAGCAAGCCAATCGCAGTCTATACGCCACATGGCGGCGTACTGCATTTCTCGCGAGCCTCCCTGTCTGGCCGGATATTTCACATGCTTGAGCGCGCCTTGATGGGACAAACCGGCGCGATCGTGTTTGAGAGCGCCTACGCGCAGCAAACATATGCTGCAGTGATCGGTCCCCCCACCTGCCCTGCGGTGGTTATCCATAACGGTCTCGCGCCCGACGAGTTCGTCGCGGTTACAGCCAATGTGGATGCTGCGGATTTCATTTTCATTGGCGAACTGCGCGACCTCAAGGGTGTCCACGTCCTGATCGAAGCGCTTGCGGGCCTGAGGCGCGCCGATGGTCGGCCGGTCAGGCTGGTGATGGCAGGAGACGGCGGCAGTCGCGACGCCCTGGTTGCGCAGATCGCCGGTCTGGGGCTGACCGATCATGTCAGCCTGATCGGGGCACAGCCAGCGCGCCCCAGCCTCGCCCGCGGACGAATTGCTGTTGTGCCATCCTTTGCTGAATCATTGCCCTATGTCGTGCTCGAGGCCGCAGCGGCACAATTGCCGGTGATCGCTACGCGGGTCGGCGGCATGCCGGAAATATTCGGCCCGACGGCGGCAAGCCTGGTACCCGCCAATGATGTTCAGGCTCTGCGAACGGCCATGCAGGCCGCGCTGGACGATCCGGCGGCAGCGCAGGCGGCAATGAAGATCAGAGCCGACTACGTCGCCCAGCATTTCTCGCTGGAGCGCATGACCGGCGACATCGAGGCGCTCTACAAACGGCTGCTTGCGCACGCATAAGCGTGCAGCTTCACCGAACCTAAACGCCTTTTGTGGACAATGCCGCCAGAGTTTCAGACTGGTAGCTTTCCCATGTTCCGTGTTGACCCCAAACAGGCATTGCTTGACCACGCCGCCAAACAGACCGCCGCTGGCGAATCTGATCGCCAGCTGTCCCCGCAGGCCCAGGCCATAATCGACAGGCCGGTGGATCCCACGATCTCGGGTGCCGTTGTCGTCGGCGTCGCCCAGGTCGTTGAGGCGCTGCTGCTGGCCGGCCTCGGCTATGGCATATATGCCCTCTATGTCGACATCGGACAGCCGGCCTTCTACGCACCGGTGGTCCTGGCAGCCAGCCTGCTGGCCAATGTCCTGTTCAATGCGGCAAGGACCCATCGCATCACCGCCTATCGGACGATCTTCAGCCAGACCAGCCGCGTTCTCGCAGGCTGGACACTGGTCATGGTGTTGCTGGCCGTCGGAATCTTCTTCTTCAAGGCGAGTGATTTTTTCTCGCGGGTATGGCTTGCCAGCTGGTTCGTCGGAGGCGCGGTTTTGCTGGTGGCCTATCGCCTGTCCCTGCGCGCCCTGGTGATGCACTGGACCCGGCAGGGCCGGCTGCGCCGCCGCACCGTCATCGTGGGGGGTGGCACGGACGCCGAGACCCTGATCGAGCAAATTCGCACCAGCGCCAGCAATGACATCGCCCTGCTCGGGCTGTTTGACGACCGCATCGATGTCCGCTCGCCCGACAGCGTGGCCGGCGTACCCAAACTGGGCAAGGTCGTTGATCTGCTCGAATTTGCGCGCCGCACGCCGGTGGATCTGGTCATTGTGTCAATGCCGCTATCGGCGGAAAAGCGCGTGCTCGACATGCTGACCCAGCTCTGGGTCCTGCCCGTCGACATCCGCCTGTCAGCGCATATGAGCAAGCTCAAGTTCACGCACAAGGCCTATTCCTACGTCGGCGATATCGCTGTGTTCGATATGGCTGACCGGCCGATTTCAGAGTGGAATCGGGTGTTCAAATGGCTGTTCGACAAGGTGGTGGCTCTCAGCGCGCTCGTGCTGCTGAGCCCGGTCATGCTGATCACCGCGATTGCCATCAAGCTGGAAACCAAGGGCCCGGTATTTTTTCGGCAGAAGCGGCACGGGTTCAATAACGAGCTCATCAGCATCTACAAGTTCCGCTCCATGCGAACCGACATGACAGACGACAGCGCAGCCAGGCTGGTCACCAAGGGAGATCCGCGCGTCACCCGGGTGGGTAAATTCATTCGCAAGACCTCGATCGACGAGCTGCCGCAACTGTTCAACGTGCTGAAGGGCGATTTGTCGATTGTCGGCCCCCGCCCCCATGCCTTGCAGGCCAAGGCCGACAACAAGTTGTACTACGAGGCCGTCGAAGGCTATTTCGCCCGTCATCGCGTGAAGCCCGGGATTACCGGCTGGGCGCAGGTCAATGGCTGGCGTGGCGAAACCGACACGATCGACAAGATCATGCAGAGGGTCAATCACGACCTCTACTATATCGAGCACTGGTCGATCCTGTTTGACCTCTACATCGTGCTGATGACCCCGGTTTCCTTGGTTACCAAGACCGAGAGCGCATATTGAGCACCGCAGCTACCAGCCCAGCCGGCCTGGTCAGCGGATCGCCCGATCTGGCGCTCGCCGTCGTCAGGGCCCGCGCCAGGCGGCTGCTTGATGGGCTGGTCATGGCGTGGATATTCTGCGGCTCGCTGGTGCTGGTCGAGCCCTCCCCCTATGAGGTGATGTTTGCCCTGGTGCTGCCCGTCGCCTTTGTCGCCGGGATGAGCATATACCGTTCGAGCCTGGGCCTGCTTGGGTTGCTGATTGCCTTCACGCCCTTCGCGCTCATCGCCTGCTTTCAGGTACGCCACCATGAAATCCCCGAATCGATAGTCTTCACGGCCGTCACGATCTTTCTGCTGCTTACTTCCTACTTTCTGGCCAACTATGTCGCCGAGGCCACCGAGCAGCGGATCAGGCTGATCATGAAGGCCTACACTGTCGCAGCGGTGATCTGCGCGCTCATCGGCACGCTGGCCTATCTCGGACTGATGCCGGGGGCAGATCTGTTCGTGCGCTATGGACGGGCCAAGGCGACCTTCAAGGACCCCAATGTCTATGGGCCGTTCCTGATCCTGCCGGCGATGTTTGCATTGCAGCGGGTATTGCTGGGGCATGGGCGCAGCCAGCTCTGGGCCGGGATAGTCTACATGATCCTGTTCGTGGGCGTGTTCGCCAGCTTCTCACGTGCCGCCTGGGGCCATTTCGCCCTGTCCTCGATCATCGTCCTGCTGCTGTGCTTCATGCTCGAGGCGACGGCGCGCGACAAGGTTCGCATCATGATCATGTCGCTGCTGGGCGCGGGCATGCTTGTCGTGGCGCTGGGTGGCCTGCTCAGCATACCCTCGGTCTCAAAGCTGTTCGAGGTGCGCGCAGCCGGTCAAAACTACGACTCCGGCGACACCGGTCGCTTCGGTCGCCAGGGCTATGCGTTTGAACTGGCACTGAGCAACCCGCTGGGCCTGGGGCCGGAGGAGTTTTCACAACTGCGGATCGTGGAAGCACCGCACAATGTCTATGTGACCGTGTTTCATGCCTATGGCTGGGGCGGTGGGGCGGTCTACTACCTGTTGGTGATCCTTACCCTGTGGCGCGGGACCGCCGCGCTGACGCGTCCCTCACCCTACCGGCTGATAATGATTCCCCTGATGGCCACCTATACGATGCTGGTTGGAGAATCCGCGATCATCGACTCCGACCATTGGCGACACTACTACCTGCTGGTCGGCCTGATCTGGGGCGTGGCCAGCGCCATCAACAACGATGGCCGCGGCGCCATCGACCGGCGGCGCATGCTGATCTAGCCCGGCCAGATCGGGCCACGCAGATAGCGTTCCGCCAAAGCCGCCGTGCCGTCGGCAAAGCCAGGCATATGCAGCTGCGCCAGCTCAGTTTCAGCATGCGAACCGATCCAGGCCAGCAGTGCCATGCGGCGCAGCATCACCATAGAATCGATGGACGCAATATCTTGTGCGTCGAGCGGCCGCACGGCCTGATAACGTTCCAGCCATGCCGATTTGAGCGCTGGAATGGCCGGATTGGTTTCATGAAACGAGATGGCGGCGGCAAAGTCATAGGTGAACCAGCAGAAGCCACAATCGTCAAAATCGATAAGGGCCAGGTGATCGCCATCGACCAGCAGATTGCCTAGCCGCATATCGGCATGGATCAAGCCATAGCGCTCTGCACCCAGGCCATATTCAGCCAGCC
>CAXBKI010000243.1:0-5277 GCA_963975955.1 uncultured Devosia sp. | reverse complement strand
GGCGGTCTTGCCGGACACCGGTCGCTGCAGCGCCGCCCGTATCCCGGAAGATGGGATGATCATAAGCGCCGTGGCGGCGGCGGGGATAAGGGGCGTTGCACGGCACGCACCAGCCGGTACCGGCCTGGTCCGCCCGCGCCGAAATGCATGGCAGCGTTTCTCAATCAAATGATTGATTGATGGCCTGAGGGGTGTATAAACCGCGCCGTTGCGAGGCGACCATGGACTGTTCCACACCCCATAAACGCGAAAGCGGTGACGACCGACGGCAGGCGATTGCCGCCGCGGCGCGCGCCATCATCGTTGAAAAAGGCCTTGAGGGCCTGCGCACCCGCGACATTGCCGAACGGGTCGGCATCAATATTGCCACGCTGCACTATCATGTGCCGACCAAGGAGGCCCTGATCGCCCTGGTGGCCGAGAGCCTGCGCAACGACTTCCGGGCGCAGAGCCTGCGCCGCTCGCGGGCGGGAAAAACGGCGCTGCAGCGGCTGCATATCGAGTTCGACGAATTCCGCGAAACCGTGCACGAGACCCCCGAACTGATCATCGTGCTGACCGCCCTGATCGAAAAGGCCCGGCGTAACCCCGAGATCGGCGCCATCATGACGCCGATCTACCAATACTGGCGCCACCAGTTTGCCGAGATCTTTCGCGCCGGCATCGCCGATGGCTCGTTCCGGGCCAATCTTGATCCCGACATCGCTGCCCTGATCACCACCGGGGCGCTTTCCGACCACTGGCGCCAATGGACACCGTTGCGCGCCTCGCTCGACCAGCTCATTGCCGAACTGGAGCGCGCTTTCATTGCTTTTCCCCCTTCCGATTCACCCAAGGATGCTTCCTGATGTCTACACCAAGCTCGCCCCCCGGGGTTGCCGGCGCGCACGACGCCCCCGATCCGCGCCGCTGGCCGGCACTGTTCGTGCTGCTGATCGCCAATTTCATGAACCTTATCGATGTCACCATCGTCAATGTGGCGCTGCCCTCGATGCGCGCTGGCCTCAATGCCAGTGACAACCAGATCGAGTGGGTTGTCGCCGCCTATATCCTGGCCTTTGCGCTGGGCCTGCTGCCCTTTGGGCGGCTGGGCGACATTGTGGGCCGCACTACCCTGTTCCTGTGGGGCGTGGCCGGGTTCACTCTGGCCTCGGCGCTGTGCGGCATGGCCCCCAATATCGAGTTCCTGATCATCGCCCGCGTGATCCAGGGGCTGGCCGGCGCCATGATGACGCCCCAGGTGCTGGCGATCGCCACGGTCACCTTTCCACCCCATGAGCGCGGTCAGGCGTTCTCGCTGTTCGGTCTGTCGGCCGGTCTGGCCGCGGTGTGCGGCCCGATCCTGGGCGGCGTGCTGGTTTCAGCCAATCTGTTCGGTCTCGACTGGCAGCCCATTTTCCTGGTCAACATCCCGATCGGCATTGCCGCAGTGGTTGCCGGCTGGTTCCTGATCCCGCGCCTGCCGGGCCATGCCAGCCTGCGCAATGACTATGTCGGCATCGGCCTGTTCGGCGCCGGCATCCTGGCAGTGGTCTTTCCCATTATCGAGGGGCGGGCCTATGGCTGGCCGCTCTGGGCCCTGGGCATGATCGCCGCCGGCTTTGCGCTGCTGGCCGTGTTTGTGCTGTGGACCCGTCATCGCGCCGCGGTCGGCCAGTCGCAGCTGCTCAATTTCGACCTGCTGACCAATCGGCAGTTCATGTTCGGTGCCTTTGTCACCACGATCTTTGCCTCGGGCATTCCGGGCATGTTCATGGTGATTTCGCTGCTGCTGCAGGGCGGCTTCGATTTCACCCCGCTTGAATCGGGCCTGACCAATACCCCCTTCTCGGTGGGCGTGCTGCTTGCCTCGCTGATTGCGGGCCGGTTTGGCTCGCATTTCCTGCGGGCGCGACTGGCCACCTCGGGAGCGCTGCTGGCGCTGGGCATCGGCTGGCTGCATTTCTACATTGCCGGGGTTGGCGACAGCATCGACCACTGGGCTTTCCTGCCGCCGCTGCTGATGGCCGGTATCGGGCTGGGCCTTGGCTTTTCCTCGCTGTTCCAGCTGGTGCTGGCCAATGTGCCACCGCGCGACGCGGGCGCCGGGTCGGGGGCATTGCAGGCCTTCCAGCAGGTTGGCGGGGCGCTCGGCGTGGCCATTATCGGCGAGCTGTTCTTCGGCAATCTGGGCAGTGCGATGGCGAGCGGCGCGGCACGGCATGCGGCCTTTTCCGGCGCCGCGAGCCTGGCGCTGTGGTATGTCGTGGCCAGCTTCACCCTGGTATTGCTGCTCTCGCCGCTGTTCAAGCGGCCAGCGCCGCACGCGCCACGTCCCGGCGTGGCGCCGGCACCCGCCGTCGTGCTCGAGCACTGAGGCGGCGACAACCCAAAAAAAAGGTCGCCAGCGATGGCGGCCTTTTTTCTGTCGGTTGCGGCGGCGGGTGGGGTCAGCGGACGATCAGCGTCCCGGCACCAAACTCGGTGAACAGCTCGACCAGCACCACATGGGGCTGCTTGCCGTTGAGGATCACCACGCCCTCGACGCCGTCTTCGAGCGCGGCAAAGCAGGTCTCCACCTTGGGGATCATGCCGCCGGAAATGGTGCCGTCGGCAATCAGGTCCTTGGCTTCGCGCACGCTGAGCTCGGGGATCAGCGTTCCGTTCTTGTCGAGCACGCCGGGCACGTCGGTAAGGAACAGCAGGCGCTTGGCGCCGAGCGAGCCAGCGATGGCGCCGGCAAAGGTGTCGGCATTGATATTGTAGGTATTGCCATCGCGGCCGGGCGCCACCGGCGCGATCACCGGGATCAGCTCGGAGCGGGCGAGCAGGTCGAGCAGGGTGCGATCGACTTCCACCGGTTCGCCGACATAGCCCAGATCGAGCACGCGCTCGATATTGGAGCCGGGATCCTTGACGGTCTTTTCGGCCTTTTTGGCAAACACCATGTTGCCGTCCTTGCCGCACAGGCCAATCGCCCATTCGCCCTCGGCATTGATCAGCGCAACGATTTCCTTGTTGATCGAGCCGGCCAGCACCATCTCGACCACTTCCATGGTGCGTTTGTCGGTAACCCGCAGCCCGCCTTCGAACTTGGACTCGATGCCCAGGTTCTTGAGCATCAGCGCAATCTGCGGCCCGCCGCCATGCACCACGATCGGATTGACCTTGGACTGCTTGAGCAGGGCGATATCGCGGGCAAAGGCCTGGCCGAGCTGGGCATCGCCCATGGCGTGACCGCCGTATTTGACCACGACGGTCTTGCCTTCATAGCGCTGCATATAGGGCAGGGCCTGGGCCAGAATGCCGGCATCGTGGCTGAACCGGTCGGTCTCATTGGATTTATCGGACATAGGCGGACCCACACGGTTGATCAAACAGTATCGAAAAGTCCGCACCGCCAATAGAGCATTGGGAGCAAAAGGAAAAGACGCTTCTGCTGCCCAAAGGGCCTTTGCGGCTGATCTTTATTGCGCTCGAGCACGTAACAGCATAGCAAAAATACAATGCGGGCAAGGGCAAACCGGCGCATTCGAGGAGGCAAGCTATATCGATGTCGACAATCCAGACGCCGTCGCAGGACATTGCCGATCTGATCGCCCGCTGTGCGTTGCGCGACCGGGCCGCGTTCACCGCGCTTTATGAGCGCACCAGCGCGAAACTCTTTGGCGTCACCCTGCGTATCTTGAAGGACCGTTCGGAGGCCGAAGAGGCCATTCAGGAAGTCTATGTGAAGATCTGGCAGCGCGCCGATCGCTATGTGGCGGGCAATACCAGCCCGATAAGCTGGCTGGTTGCGGTGGCGCGCAATCACTCACTGGACCTGCTGAGGGCCCGCCGTCCGGTGTCGGACGATATTGATGTGGCGCTTGAAATCCCTGATGCCGGCCCCTCGCCAGAGCGGGCAACCCAGGACAATCAGGAAAAAGCCCAGATCGAGAACTGTCTGGGCACGCTCGAACCCGATCGCGCCGATGCGGTGCGCGGCGCCTACCTCGATGGCTATAGCTATGAGGAACTGGCGACCCGCTACACCGTGCCCTTGAACACGATGCGGACCTGGCTGCGCCGGAGTCTGATCAAACTGAAAGATTGCCTGAGCGCATGAGCACTCGTGATGACCACCGCCAGGACGGCGAAGACGGCCGCAATGCCCTGGTGGCCGAGTATGTGCTTGGCCTGCTCTCGACCAGCGAGCACGAGCGCATCGGCCGGCTGATCGAGGATGACCAGAAGCTGCGCGCAGAACGCGATTTCTGGATCTCCCGCTTTGCCGCGCTCAATGATGAGTATGAGGAGACCCCGGTTCCCCCCCACATCTATGCCGCCATCGAGGCGCGGGCCTTTGGCGACGCCATCCGGTCGCGCCCGGTGACCAGCTTCTGGGAGAGCCTGATGGTGTGGCGCAGCATTGCCGCCGGCGCGGTCGCGGTGGCCGTGGCTGCCGTCGGGTTCAGCCTGTTGCAGCCGGCCGACGACGTGTCGAGCCTGACCGTGCAACTGGTCGCGGCGCTCGAGGAGGAGGGCAGCCCGGTCAAATTCGTGGCGCTCTATGATGGCAGCGGCAATGTGCGGCTCACCGCGCTTTCGGGCAGCGCTGTGCCGGACAAGGATTTTGAGCTCTGGGCCATCCAGGGCGGCAACGCCCCGATCTCGATGGGCGTGGTGCCGGTCACTGAACGCAGCGCGGTTTCCATCTCGCCCGAGGTGCTGGCGGGATGGGGCGAAGGCTCGGTGCTGGCGATCACCCTCGAGGAAAAAGGTGGTTCACCCGACGGCAATCCGCATGGACCGGTGGTCGCCAAGGGTGCCGTTACGAAGATCTAGGCGTTCTGGATCACAGATTTCGAAATATAAATTTAGACCTGCAAAATACTGCTGCCGACCGGAAACGGTCAGCAGCAGTCTCGTTTAAATCATTGGAAAGAAAGGAATTTGGATCGCGCGAGAATAAATCCGTATTAAATTTCAACCGCTGCGGCAATTCTGAAACTTAATCCAAAAGCGCTCCGTTCCTCCCCATGTCCCAGCCGAACAATGGGAACGAAACACAGGAAGGAAATACACCATGAACATCTCTCTCCGCGCATTTACCGTTGCCGCCATGATCTCCGCAGCCTCGATCGGCGGCGCAATGGCCCAGGACAATCCAATGGTCGGCGGCGCCGCCATGTATGCCGACAAGAACATCGTCGAAAACGCCGTGAACTCGGCCGACCACACCACGCTGGTCGCCGCCGTCCAGGCAGCCGGCCTGGTCGAAACGCTGTCGGGTGAAGGTCCGTTCACCGTGCTGGC
>CAXBKI010000242.1:0-5301 GCA_963975955.1 uncultured Devosia sp. | reverse complement strand
GATCGGGGCGTTCATCATGGGCGTGATGAACAACGGCATGTCGATCATGGGCATCAATATCGACCTGCAGCAGATGATCAAGGGCGTGGTGCTGCTGGCCGCGGTGTTCTTCGATCTCTACAACAAGAAGCGCGCTGGCTAAGCGCAAGCGGCGCATCGCCGGACACAGAAAAGGCCGCCGGGCGAACCGGCGGCCTTTTCGTTTTGTGTGGGCGCTGGGCGCGGCTTACCAGGGAATGGTCTTGCCGTCCCACTGGGTGAAGGTGCCGGTGGGGCCGTCAGGGCCCAGCAGGGCGACCCGCACGACTTCGCGCGAGCCCTCCTCAAGCGTCTCGGTACCTTCGAAATTGTTGAGCGCCGTGCTGGTAAATCCGGGAGAGACCAGGTTGACCTTGATCGGGGTATTTTCGAGCTCGATCATCATGGCCAGGGTGATGCCGTTCAGAGCGGTCTTTGAAGCGGCGTAGCCTGGCGCATAAATGGACCGGTAGGGGAAGGCCGGGTCGGCATTGGCGGTGAGCGAACCGACACCACTCGAAACGTTGACGATGCGGGCGTCGGCGGACAGGCGCAGCAGCGGCAGCATGGCCTGGTAAACGGCCAGGACGCCAAACACATTGGTGTCCCAGATGGCGCGGACCTCGTCGAGCGAGACGACGCTGGCGCTGCTGGTGGTGACATAGTCGGCCATGGCCACCGGGCCGGGGCGATTGTTGGAAATGCCGGCATTGTTGACCAGCAGATCGAGGCGGCCGAACTCGGTGCCGATACGGGCGGCGGCGGCAGTGATGGAGGCCTGGTCGGTCACGTCGATCTGGATGGGGATGGCGCCGGGACCGATCTGCTTGGCTGCTGCCTCGCCCTTGGCGAGATCGCGCGAGCCGAGCAGGACTGTGACGCCATTGGCCACCAGTTCCCTGGTCAGCTGCAGGCCGACCCCCTGATTGGCGCCGGTGACAAGTGCAATGCGTTTGTGGTTCATGATATTCCTCTGATGGCTGAGCGTGCGGACAAGGCACTACAGGGATGATAGCGTCACCAAACGGAACGCTATTCCGTTTATTTAGGGAACGCTGTTCCGTTTATCAAGGGGTGGTTATGAGCGAAGGCGCAGGCAGACATGAAGGGGCGGGGCATAAGCCGCGACAGGTCCGCGCCGATGCGCAGCGCAACCTCGACGCCCTGCTGGAGGCCGCAAAGGCAGCGTTTGCCGAAGCGGGCGTCGATGCGCCCGTGCGCGACATCGCCGGGCGGGCAGGCGTTGGCGTTGCCACGGTCTACCGGCATTTTCCCCACCGGGCAGACCTGATCGCGGCGGTGTTCCGTCGCGAAATGGATGCCTGTGTCGACGCCGCGTCGGTGCTCGCGGCGACGCACGAGCCTGTCGAAGCGCTGGCGCTCTGGCTGCAGCGGTTCGCCGGTTTCATCGCCACCAAGCGGGGGCTGGCGGCTGCCCTCTATTCAGGGGATCCGGACTATGAGGCGCTGCCGGGATACTGGGAAACGCGCCTGGTGCCAGCCATTGGCAAATTGCTGGCTGCCGCCATCGAGACCGGCCAGATCCGCGACGTGATAACTGCCGATGGGCTGCTCAACGCGGTGGCCCGGCTCAGCGTGCCCGCGGCGGGGGAGGCCCCGGGCAATGCCGACAACATGGTGGCCCTGCTGGTCGACGGGCTGCGCTTCGAGGCGCCCGCAGGCAAGCCGGCGCGCTAGGGGCGTATACCGGACGAGGCGGCCGAGCGCGTGCCGTGCGGCTTTGTCAGGCTGCCCGGGCGGCGCCCTTGGGGCGATGGTCATGGCGCTCGGCGACGCTATCGACGACGATCTGCAGATTGCCGCGCGAACACGGCTCGATCCGCGCCTCGATGCGATAGACATCCCGCAGCAATTGAGGGGTGATCACCTGGCTGGTCTGGCCGACGCCGATCAGCCTGCCGTCCGCGACAATCATTGTCTTGTCGGCAAAGCGCATGGCCTGGTTCAGGTCGTGGATGGCGATGAAGACGATCATGCCGCGGTCGCGCGCCATCCGCTGCATCAGGTCCAGCACTTCGAGCTGCCGGTGCAGGTCCAGGGCGCTTGTCGGCTCATCCATGAGCACGATATCGGGTTCGCGCACCAGTGTCTGGGCGATGCCGACCAGCTGGCGCTGGCCGCCGCTGAGTTCGCCCAGGCTGCGGAAGGCGATGGCGGTGATATCGATGGCCTGCATGAGGCCGTCGATCAGCGCCAGGTCATGATCGCTCACCGCCCAGCCCGTGCCCTGCTTCCTGGCCAGGAGGATGGATTCATAGACCGTCAACACCGCATTGGCCGAGGTGTCCTGGGGCATGTAGGAGATCGCCCGCTTGCCCTTGTCGGTGCCGGCAATGTGCACGGTTCCCGGCCCGGGCAGCAGGCCCGCCATGCGCTTGAACAGCGTCGACTTGCCGGCGGCATTGGGGCCGATGACGGCCACCACCTCGCCGGATGAAAACACCGGTGTCGTCACGTCCGACACCGTCAGCCGGCGCCCGTAGCGGGCGCCGATCCGATCGAGCGCGATGGTTACCATGACCGCCTCACATTGGAGAGAATGAGCGAGAAGAAGAAGGGAACGCCCACCAGCGCCGTGATGATGCCGATGGGAAAGACCACGCCGGGCAGGATGGATTTGGAGACCACCGAGGTCACCGACAGCAGCAGGGCGCCGGCCATGATCGAGGTCGGCAGGAAAAAGCGCTGATCCTCGCCCACCAGCATGCGCGCCACATGGGGCCCGACAAGGCCGACAAAGCCGATCGTGCCGACAAAGCTCACCGGAACGGCCGCCAGCAGGGCCACGATCAGCATGGTTTCGAGCCGGATGGCGCGGACATTGACGCCGAAGCTGGCCGCCTTGTCCTCGCCCAGCCGGATCGCGGTCAGCGCCCAGGCGTGACGGGCGAACATGGGAATGGCAAAAAGCAGCACGGCCAGGGTGATCCAGATCTTTTCCCAGGTCGCCTTGGTCAGGCTGCCCATGGTCCAGAACACCACGCTTTGCAGCGCCTGTTCGGACGCCACATATTGCAGGAAGGCCAGCAGGGCGTTGAACGTGAAGACCAGGGCAATGCCCAGAAGGATCACCGTCTGCACGGTGACGCCGCGCGCCTGCGAGATGAAATGAATGACCAGCGTGGCCAGCAGGGCCATGGCGAAGGCGTTCAGGGGCACCATGAAATTGGTGGCGAAGGGCACGATGGCGACGCCGGCAACCAGGGCCAGGGCGGCCCCGAAGCTGGCCGCGGCCGAAATGCCCAGGGTGAACGGGCTGGCCAGCGGATTGGCCAGGATGGTCTGCATCTGCGCGCCGGCCAGCGACAGCGCGGCCCCGGTGATGATCGCCATCAGCGCCATGGGCATGCGGATGTCCCAGACCACGACGCGGATCTTGTCGGTGACGCTGCCCGGCGAGACGATGGCGGCAATCACGTCGGTGAGTGCATAGCGTGCCGGTCCCCAGGCAATGTCCACCGCAAAGCTGATGGCCAGCGCCAGCACGAAGCCGACGATGATGAGGATGCGCCGCCAGGCCAGGGCGCGGTATTGACCGCGCCCATGCTCGCCCGCAACGTCGGCGATTGCCGCAACCATGGCTAGTGCTGATCCAGCGCCAGCCAGTAACCGGGCTGGTAGGGGACAGGCAGGAAGCGTTCGTGGAACTCGCGGAAGGTGGCATCCGGATCGAGGTCGGCGAACAGGTCGGGGTGGAACCACTTGGCCATCTGCTGGATCGGCGCAAACTGGTAGGGGCTGGCGTAGAACTGGTGCCAGATGGCGTAAACCTTGCCATCCTTGACGGCCCGGGCATCGGTGAATGCAGGCTGTTCCATCAGGGCAGCGAGCGCCTGGCGGCTCTGTTCGGCAGCGGTGTCGGCACCGGGGCCGACATTGACATAGGCCGGGCCATCGGCGCTGACCGAAGGCGAATTGGTCCAGTCCGAGCCGGTCACCACGATGATCTCGGGGTTGGAGGCGATGACCTGCTCGGGGTTGATGGTGCCGGTATAGCCGGGCAGGAACTGGGCGCCCAGATTCACGCCACCGGCCAGTTCGACCATCTTGCCGTAATTGTCGGTGCCGAACGAGCCGCAGCAGTCACCCAGGCCGGCCGCCCGATACATGAAGACCAGCGGCTTTTCAGGGTTTTCGCGGGCCAGGACATCGGTGACCCGGGCGGTCTGCTCGTCCCAGAAATCGATGATTTCCTCGGCACGTTCCTGCTTGTCGAACAACTGGCCGAGCACGCGCAGGCTGGGTTCGGTATTGTCGATGATGTGCTCGCGGAAGTCGACATAGACCAGCTTCACGCCGACCTTGTCGAGCATCTCCTCGAGCTTTACCTCGTCGGCAGCCTGCTTGGAGCCGATGGTCAGGATCATCACGTCCGGCGCGAGATCGACAACGGTCTCGGTCTGCAGCGTGCCGTCGGTCAGATTGCCCAGGAAGGGGATATCGGCCGCCTGGGGGAAGGCGGCCAGATAGGTGTTGTAGCCGGACAGATCGGTGGTGTTGAGGTCGTTGCGCCAGCCCACGACATGGGCGAAGGGGTTCTCGGTCTCGATGGCGGCAAGCGAATAGATCAGGCGGCCTTCGCCCAGGATCACGCGCTGCACCGGACCGTCGAAATCAACATGGCGCCCGGCAATATCGGTGACGGTGAAGGGATCGGCCTGGCTGGCGACAGGCAAGAGAAAGACGGTCCCGGCCAAGGCGGCCAGGGCAAGATTGCGAATGGACATGCCACGCACTCCGGTGTTGAAAGACACCCCGGATTATGAAATATGACAATCAATATCAAGAATTATCTTTTAGAACAATTCCAGGCAGTTGATGTCGAAAATGGGTCCCGCCGTGAGCCAGCTGAGCAATTATTCCATCCGTGACGAGATCCGCGAATTCTGGTCGGAGCGGGCTGCCACGTTCGATCAGAGCGTGGGGCACGAGATCTTCAGCGAGGCCGAGCGCCGGGGCTGGCACCGGCTCATCGGCAAGCATCTGGGAGAAGGGGGCAAGCGGCCGCTGCTAGACCTGGCCTGCGGCACGGCCGTCATTTCCCATCTGATGAACGATATGGGGTTTGCGGTCACCGGGCTCGACTGGTCCGATGCCATGCTCGTGCAGGCGCGCGCCAAGGCGGCCGCGCGTGGCACCGATATCCGCTTCATCGCCCGTGACGCGGAAAATACCGGCGAGCCGGATGCGAGCTACGATGCCATCACCAACCGCCATCTGGTGTGGACGCTGGTCGATGTCCCGGCGGCATTTGCGGAGTGG